>NZ_JAUVEY010000139.1:0-5528 GCF_030594565.1 Methanococcoides sp. | reverse complement strand
ATGTAAAGGGCTTGAAACAGGTAAGGTGCTTGTTCCAGATTGAGCAAACCTATCGTCACAAGGGTGATCAGAAGAAAGATTGGAACCGCCACAAAGGCTACAACATAGACCTCTGAGATCAGTTCAAGAGTCTTCAGGAACATCTCCTGTGTCTTTCTTGCATGCTCAAAATACTGGGCTGTCTTAATTTCAAAATAATGATGTATATTGCTACCACCTTCCATCATCGGGATGAGATTATCCAAGAAGTCTTTAAAGACAGGTGAAGGACTTGCGATCGCAGTATTCTTGATCGCAGTCACAAGGTCCTTTCCCATCATGTCAACATCCCTGACAACATATGATGCCTCTGTTGCGATCTCACCATAGATATGAGGGTTCTTCATCAGTTCCTTGAATATCTCGTATATGGATGAGCCACCCTTGCTCATTCCGAAACAGAATGATGCGGCATAGGGAAGGACCATGTCGATCTTTGTTTTGCGTGAATTTGCTGTCAAAGCAGGATACATGAGATAAAGGCGGAAAACTGTAAACCCGATAACAAGAGGAACAATTCCCAGAACAAGGTCAGAAATAATGATCGATCGGTATGGTTCCAGAATGGAGAAATAGGGTGTTAAGAACATTAAGGGAGTGAAAAAGAAAAACACCGTGAGCAGGAGATATGTCTGAACTCCATAAACTACAGCTTTCTCGTAAAAAGTGGAATAGTGCATATCCATCCTTGCTGACCTGATGGACATCTGAAGATCAACATATTTTCCAGGATCTTTTCTCACATAACGACTGATGAAACTCATTATATCCCCTGTGAAACAAGCACTTCGTTTTCACATTCATCGATATCCAGAAGGTTATTGCCTGAAAGTATGGAATGCATGGGATGAGAGCCATCGCCATCCAGAAGCGACATTGTATCTACAGGGTTTTTGCAATATGCATTGATCCAGCGAACAACACTGTCATAGTCCCGAATACCATTTTCGATCAACTTTATCAGGAACTTGGCACGCGTTTGCATTATCCCTTCAACTTCTCCGGCACTCCAGCCCCTGCGTTTCCTGATATCCTCGAGTACACCAGAACCTGCAAAATCGAAATTGTCTGTCACAACGTCCCAATTAAAAGCATCTTTTGTATGAACACCCTTCCCTACACCCGTAACCTCTGCAACCACGGAGACCTTTCTTTTTTCAGTTCCATTTTCATAGGAATTGCTCAACATGCATATCACATCAAGAGCAGTGAACATTGCAGGAGGTACACTGATCGGTGGGTTCGTGAACCTGTTGATAACTTCTTTGGGCGTTCCGCCATGGAAGGTCGAACAGGTCGCATGACCGGCATTCATTGCCTGGAACAAAATCTCTGCCTCCCTGCCCCTCACTTCTCCGACAAGGAGATATTCCGGCCTTTGCCTGAGGGATGCACGGAGCAAGTCTTCCAGGTCGATGGTCGCAGCATCAGTGTTGGAAACACCATCCCTAGTAACAGTCGGGATCCAGTTCTCGTGAGGAAGCTGGATCTCACGCGTATCCTCTAACGTTACGATACGTATGTTCAGAGGAATGAACATACAGATAGCATTCAGAGCAGATGTTTTGCCCGTTGCAGTTCCACCACATAGCAATATGTTCTTGTGGTTCTCCATACAGAGCCAGAAATATGCCATCATTTCAGCTGAGAACGATTTCCATGCAATAAGGTCCAGAGGTGTAAGCGGGACCTTCTTCTGTCTGCGTATACTGAAAGAACTGCCCTTGGGGGTTATGTCATGACTATAGGTTATATTGATACGGGAGCCTTCTTTCATGACCGTATCAAGAATCGGGTTGGACTTGGACAGATGTCTTCCGCCCTGCTGTGCAATACGCATGACAAAGGAATCAAGTTCATCGTCCGTATCGAATACGATGTTCGTTGGCAAATCACCATATCCGGAATGATAAACATACATAGGAATGCCAACCCCATTGCACCATATATCTTCTACACTATGATCACGCATTATGGCACTGATCTTACCAAACTCTACAAAGTCACGTTTTACATAGTAGAATATCTTTTCGAACGATCTGGTATCAAGTTTTGAATATTCCGAAAGAATAGAGGATGTCTTTTCTCTCAAAAGTTCAGATCTGTCGACACTTTCGAACTCATCCATATTTTCGACACCCTTTAAGGTAAGAACGTCCTCGAGCATCATTATGACCTCTTCAAGGAGGGTCTTCTCAAACCTGTTGAGCTTCGGCTCGACCACGATATACTTGGTGTCACTGCGAATAGTGTCATACAGGATCGATACAAATGAATATGGTTCATCCACCCAGTACCTTTCGACCTCATCGAAACCTTCCGGTACAGTGAACGATACCAGATCTTCATTTAATAGATCGGGGTGATCAGAAACATTAGACCTTCCAGACAATATCCTCTTATGAAGACGAGGTAGCAATCCAAAATCGCATTTAGAGGACATATTCCCAAAATTTGGATTGGACGTGGAGAGGTAGTTTTTGATACTGGCAGTAATTTTCGTCATAATTAATTATCGATAAGATTTCGTTTGGTTTTACATCTAAAAATAAAAATGGAACCTAAATGATCAAGGCTTCATTACAATTTTTGCAGAGTATATTGCCATGTCTGTCTCACGATCCACGACCGTTATGGTGAAGGGGATACCAATCCCTATTAATTGACCAGCAACATTACCTGTTTCATAGCCAACCGCATTGTCATTAATAGGAAAACTTATCTTTGCTATCTTCCCCGGTCCCAATATATCTGGTTTATATTTAGCAGTGTTTATGGGATAAAAAGTAACATCGGTATTGTTCACATAACTTGACATTTTTGGACGACCTGAAGTAATTTCAAATTTCACAAAATCCTTATAAATTGGATCGCCGCCCAGGTGTTCAATGGTAATATTTCTTTCAGAGAACGATGCAGATGCTTTGAAAGTAGCTGATGGAATATCCTCTTTCGTACCGATACTTCCTGAAAAGGAACTAACTGCAGCAGCAAGAATAACTGTGACAACTATCATCAGCATAACACCAATAACAGGACTGACACCACTTTTATCTTTAAAAAGGGAGTTTAGATGAAACATTTAGATCACCCTGACCTCAGAATCAAAAATAACCTTCTGACTTGGATTATGAATTATTTTTACAGTAACATGATCACCACTTCGGACGCTATCCCAATCTGCGAACATTGCCTGCATCCCGGTTATGTAATGGCCGTCATTTTCAGGCTTTACCTCGAAGCCACCACTAGTCCTATACATCCACATCTCACCATCATTATCGTCCCAGATAGCTTTCTCATAGTTCGACCATTCATCGGCCATCATGCTTCTTCCTGGTTCAAGGATAAATTCTCCAAAGAAAGAATGCTCCTGTGTATCAAAAAATCCCCCCTGATTCCAAAAGGGGGCAGTACCAATGTAGTTGTAATCTTCAGAATGTACATGAGTGTTCACGACATTCGGATGCACTTCCATAACACCATTGTCGCCACGGGCATTGGGATTTATCGTGATAATGGAAATATCGCTGGTATCTATCGAATCACCTGAAACATGACGAATGGAGATATATGATGTGGTGATATCAGACCCCATATTTCCATCTATATCTTTTACGATCTCAACGCTGAAGACAGCAGAGGGAGCCTGTTCTGCCCCATCAAGTATCCCCTGTGAAGAAGAACTAACAGCAGCAGCAAGAACTACAGTAACTACTATCATAAGCATTACACCTATTACCGGGGACACAGCCCTGGAATCATTCACAAGTTTCATTTTTCTTTTCATTGCCAGACCACCATATTATGAGGTGAATAGTGTATAAGAGTATATAGAATAGAGTGTGTTACCATAAACATATATAAAGATTGGTATTTTTATAACAAACATGAACTATTTAGATAATGCAAAATTGAATAAAACTAAGAAGTATATGTTATCAAAATAATTAAAATTTGTATTTTGGATTACAAAATTATATTAAACAAAAAACAGATATGAGTTATAAGAAGCATAAATGATTTTAGATCGCTAAATAAATATTCTAAAAAACAAGCGGTGGTTGATATGAATACTAAAATATTTAAAAATGTATTGACGCTAACAATTGTATTGATATGCATAGTAACAGTGTCATCTAACGTACTGGCTACACCTACCATGGAAGATGAATGGCACCAATACCAGAAAGATGCACAACACATAGGATTCACAAATTCGGATGCCCCGGATACCAGTACAATATTATGGACAAGTGGCGAAATTGGAGCCATAAGTGGATCTTCACCGGCAATTGCAGAAGGCAAAGTTTATGTAAACTGTGGCGATACCGTAAAAATGCTTGATATGTACACTGGCACATATTTGGGAGATGCAGAAATATCTGGAAGTGGCGAAAGTGAATCTTGGGACAGTGGATCCTGGACTTCAGTTTCATATCATGACGGAAAGGTTTGGTGCGGCCACCCCAATGGGGTTAATGGTGGAACCACCATAGCTGATGGAAAATATTATCATGGGGACTTTGGAGAGGGAACTGGAGACTATGGAGGAAAATATTACTGTTATGATGAAAGCGATGATACCCAACTTTGGGTATTCCCAGTGATCGGACATGCACAAGGAACCCCCGCATATAGCGATAATAAAGTATATCTTACCGGATGTCTGTACATGGATAGCGGATATGTTCACTGTGTCGATGCAGATACCGGCTCTGAGATATGGAGCAGAACGTTTAATCGTGAGACAGATGGCACACCCACAATTGATGGTGACATCGTGTATGTTACAACTTATAATTGGGACGGTTATGGAGATATTATTGCACTGAATAAGAGTACTGGCCAGACGATCTGGTCTCAAACCATACAAAGAACAGATTCAGCACCCTCAATTGCCTATGGTAACGTCTACGTGGCCGGTGGATGTTACGGATATTCAGACCTTCAAACACAGTGTTTCAATGCTACTACAGGACAACTTGTTTGGAAAACAACCGAAAGTGGATCTGGAATTGGGGACTGGAGAACATCCCCGGTAGTTGCTGATGGAAAAGTATTCGTTGGACAACCCGATGATCCATACTCCTATGCAGGCCTCTATGCCCTTGATGCTTTTGATGGAAGTGAAGTGTGGTCACTTGCAAAGGGAGGTGCAAGCCCTGCAGTTTCAGATGGTATTGTCTTTACGGTCGGAAAATCCGGAAAAGTCTATGCATATGCTGAAACAGCACCAGACCTCGAAACATCAACCATTGTACAATCATATGTGTCTTCCGAACAATCAAATAATATAACTGTGCTGATCAAGAACAATGGTAACGTAGATGCAGATTCTTTTAAGATCATGATGTTAGTGGATGGGATCACGTTGGATACTAAGACAGTATCATCCCTGGCAAACGCCTCAAACACAGAGGTCACTTTTGAGTGGACACCTACAACCGAGGGAGAATGTGAATTACAGGTTGCCATTGACACACAGA
>NZ_JAUVEY010000067.1:0-11437 GCF_030594565.1 Methanococcoides sp. | reverse complement strand
GCTGCACCTTCTTTACAGAAATACCTGCATGCAGCCCTGTCCACGAAAAAGGAAAGCAGTATCGAAACCACCATGATCAGTAGCAGACCATCTATTACCACGGATTCCATGATGGGATCATCAATGAGCTGAAATTCATGCAGCACCAGAGCAGTCAGTAAGAAGAGCAATACTACATAGCGGAAATATAGTAACGGCTTATGGATGCTTTTTGGGATAAGTTTGTTGTATCTTTTACCGAGGACCCTTTTTCCCATTGCACCAATGATGTTCTGGAACATGCCCCTTGGGCACATCCAGCCACAATAGACCGGACCAAATAGCAGAGCAACAGGAACGGACAGTAGAACAACATAGAATGTTGACTGTGAACCAAAATAAATGAAGATGGCAAGGCCGATAAGCTGAAGGGTCAATCTGAACCTCTCAACCTTTTCGATCTTTTGCAATCTTGATATGATATTTCCTGCCACTTTCAACAGTATGCCTCCAATAATTGTTAGGACTTTATCGAACAATATAGTTGAAAACTGCCTATTCAATATATAATTTATTAAAGGTACAGCCAAATGTAAGATAGGGGTAATTGAAATGCCTACATTGATAAAAATCGTTACATTCGCCACAATAATGCTGATCATAGCAGTATCGGGCTGTACAACCACTGATACTGATGAACCTGAACCAATACCGGTAATAATTGAGAACGAGGATTATGTACCGGAGCGGGACAACAACGAAGAACAGGACATATTCACGATCTCGACCAGCGCCTTTGAGAACAAGGGGGAGATCCCCTCACGATACACCTGCGATGGGGATAACATTAATCCGGAGCTCGTTCCCGGCATCCTGCCGGAAGATACCGAAAGCCTTGTACTGATAGTCGATGATCCCGATGCTCCAAGGGGAACGTTCACCCACTGGATAGTATGGAACATTGAACCGGGATCAATGATCAATGAGAACACAAATCCGGGAGTAGAGGGACTTAACGATGTTAAAGGAACAGATTATTTCGGACCATGTACACCTTCAGGAACACATAGGTACTTTTTCAGGATCTATGCACTGGACACTATGCTTGACCTCGGATCAGGTTCCACAAGAACAGCTCTGGAACAGGCAATGCAGGAACACATCATTGCAGAGGGAGAGCTAATGGGAACCTACTCCAGCGATTAAAAAAGAAGAAGAAAAGGATGCGGTCATTCCAGAAGTTCAGTATCTTCATGTGAATAAGCCGGAGAGCAGCAGCACAGGATCTTCAGGAATTCACTCCCGGTATTTTCAAGCTTGTGCGCGACACCTGAATTGATCAGTACGGTGTCACCGGCACTCACCTCGAACACCTCAGCCTCCAGGGTCATGAGACCTCTACCAGTTGTTATATGATAGATCTCCTCTGCAACCAGATGTCGATGTGCAAGTGTTGAACTGCCCATGGGAACTATGGCTTCCGCAACGCTCTGCTTCTCACTGCCACCGCCATCGGGGTGCATAAGCTCCCTTATTATAGAACCGTCCTTTGTTATGAACGGCTCGATCTTAGCATAGTCAGTTCTCATCCTTTGTCTCTTCGTCTTTGAAGCCTTCGATCATCTCAAGCATCCTATCCTTTATCTCAACGAATGGAGCGATATCCTCAAGTCCCGAATCCAGAGGAGCCTTACCTTCAAAATCCGCATTCATGAGCTCAGCAGAGAACGGGATCTCACCAAGTACAGGAATTCCAAGTTCTGCAAGCTTAGGTTTGACATCTGCAGAATTTCCTTTATTAACAACAGCAGCAAGATGTTCCACACCAATACCAGATGCAAGGTCCTTTATCCTGCTCGCAGTTTCTATCGAACGCATTCCAGGTTCCACGACTATTATCATAAGATCGATACCACGTGTAGTTCCCCTACCCAGATGTTCGATACCTGCCTCCATATCCATGATCAGTGCACTGGAATCCTTCAGGACCACATGCCTTAGCAACGCTCTTAAAAAAGAAGATGCAGGGCACATACAGCCGCTTCCGCCACGTTCGACCGTGCCCATGACGAGCATTTTCACACCATCGGGTCCAACAACACCGAATTTGTCCGTGATATCATCGACCTTTGGATTGTACTTGAACATCCCGCCAGCCTCACCTGCACGTTCATCGATCATTTCCTTATAATCCGTAAGTGGCAGTGGCGGCTTAGCAATTCCCAATGAAGATGCAAGGTTCATATCCGAATCTGCATCAATAGCAAGCACATCATACCCATCCCTTGCAAGCAACCTTGCAATCGTACCGGACAATGTGGTCTTACCCACACCCCCTTTACCTGTAACTGCGATCTTTACCATTGGTTAACCCTCATGAATGATTCAACTATGAAAATTTGATTATTAACAAGATGTATACGTGATATTAACGCAATATAATTATTTAAACTGCTCCGAACCCCCAACATACCTTTATATGTAACCCAAATATATAATTGCGATATACCATGGACGAACGCTCAAGAAAGATCCAGCAGATATTGGCAGTTATACTGGTACTGAATTTCCTGGTCGCTTTTGTAAAGATAGTCTATGGTACACTTACAAATACCCTCAGTATGAAGTCAGACGGATATCACTCCCTCTTTGACGGAATATCCAACATCGTCGGTATTATCGCTATTTTCGTGGCAGCTAAACCTCCGGACAAGAGCCATCCTTACGGACATAAGAAATTCGAGACCCTAGCATCGATCATCATTGCGACCCTTATCATCTTCGTGGGTTTCGAAATAATTCACAATTCAATTGATAGATTCACTTCGGACATACGTCCGAATGTAACGAACCTGAGCTTCCTGGTTATGATAGGGACAATGGCCATTAACATGATGGTCACCGAATATGAACGCCGGAAAGGTGAACAGTTAAGCAGTGACATCCTGCTTGCAGATTCCATACACACCAGAAGCGATATATACGTTTCACTTTCGGTCCTGGTAGCATTGGTAGCTATAGAAGCAGGTTACCCCATAATCGACCCCCTGATATCACTTATCATAGCAGCGGTCATTGTCAGGGCAGGTGTCAGTATAATCCTTAACAGCAGTAATACCCTCTGTGATGCAGCCCAGCTTGAAGAAGACATGATATGCTCACTTGTCTACGAGATAGAAGGTGTGGAGAACTGCCATAAGATAAGGACCCGAGGGTGTATTGGAGATATCCATATCGACCTTCATATAATGGTAAGACCGGATATGCCGCTCTACGAGGCACATGCAATATCACATAAAGTGATGGACCACCTTAAGAGCAAAATAAAAGGTGTTTCTGAAGTTATGGTGCATATTGACCCTCTGAAAGAACAAAAATAAAATAGCATCAAATGGAATAGATAAACATGCCCGGAAATACCTTTGGCCATTCTTTCAGGATAACAACCTGGGGAGAATCACACGGACGTGCATTGGGAGTCGTTATTGACGGCGTCCCCGCAGGACTTGCCCTTGACACAGATATGGTACAAAAAGAACTTAACAGACGGCGTCCCGGCCAAAGCGCTGTATCCACACCGCGTTCTGAGGCAGACAAGGTGGAGATCCTTTCAGGGATCTTTGAAGGAAAAGCTACCGGTACACCTATTTCCATGATGGTATGGAACAAGGATGCTGATTCGAGTTCTTACGATAATATCAAAGACCTCCCAAGACCGGGTCATGCAGATTATCCGTACATGGAAAAATACGGCATCCGTGACCATCGGGGAGGAGGACGTTCTTCCGCACGCGAGACCATTGGAAGAGTTGCAGCAGGAGCTGTTGCAAAAGAGATCCTTTCAAATTTTGGTATTGATATCATTGCACATGTGACAGAACTTGGCGGTATTCGTGCAAAAGAGATGCCTTTTGATACAATAAAGGAAGACATTGAAAAGACACCTGTCAGGTGTGCCGATCTGGAAGCGGCACAAAGGATGCTCGAAAAGGTAGGAAAAGCACGGGAAGAACATGACAGCATAGGCGGTGTTGTCGAAATAATAGCCATCGGTCTGCCACCGGGAATAGGAGAACCTGTTTTCGATAAACTTGATGCCGATATAGCAAAAGCGATAATGAGCATCGGTGCTGTCAAAGGTGTTGAGATAGGAATTGGAAATGAGGCAGCACAGATGAAGGGAAGTCAGATGAACGATCCGTTCGTACTGCAAGATGGAAAGATAATCGCACAGACCAATAATGCCGGCGGGATACTCGGAGGACTTTCCACAGGAATGCCCATAATCTGCCGTGCAAGTGTCAAACCCACACCATCCATATCAAAAGTGCAGCACACGGTCAATACAAAAGAGATGAAGAACAGCGATATCATCATCAAAGGCCGCCATGATCCAACTATCCCGCCACGAATGGTCCCCGTTGCAGAAGCTATGATGGCATTGGTACTGGTCGACCACATGATAAGAAGCGGCCACATTCATCCGAACTCGCTTTTGAAACAATGATAGCCTTCGGCTGAACCAGACACCATTGTTTGAAAATTATCTTAAAAAGAAGAAGATATCGTTTTAAAAAAGAACATGGGGCCACCGAGATGGTGGCACTGTTCTGTTATTTATTCTGCTATACGTTTATTGTAGTTTTTGTGGTATGGTTATTGCCTGACCTTAGATGGTCAGCTTATCCATTCTTGCCACAGCTTCTTCTATACGCTCTACAGACTGTGTAAGAGCGAACCTTATGTAACCTTCACCATATTCACCAAAGCCGACACCCGGAGTTGCAACAATACCGGACTCTTCGAGCAAGAGCTTTGAGAACCCCATGGAATCGTATCCATCAGGAGTAGGAACCCACATGTAGAATGTTGCTTTTGGTGCCTTTGCGTCAAGACCGATACCTCTGAGACCCTTGAGAAGTGCATCACGCCTTTTCTGATAGATGCTGTTCATATCAGCAACACACTGCTGTGAGCTTGAGACTGCAGTGATACCAGCTCTCTGAACTGCATCGAAAGCACCGGAATCGATGTTGGATTTTACCTTTCCAAAGCCTTTTATGAGGTCCTTGTTACCAACAGCGAATGCAAGTCTCCATCCAGTCATGTTGTAGGTCTTGGACATGGAATAAAGTTCCATACCGACATCCATTGCCCCATCAACACTGAGGAAGCTTGGTGCAGTGTAATCATCATAGACCATTTCTGAATATGCGTTGTCGTGAACAACGGTGATGTCATTGTTCTTTGCGAACTCAACGACCTCTTTGAAGAACTTCACATCAGCAGTAGCGGATGTTGGGTTGTTCGGATAGTTCAGGAACATGAGCTTTGCCTTTGCAAGCTTGTCAGCAGGAATTGCGTCAAAGTCAGGAAGGAAGCCATTCTCCTCAAGAAGAGGCATGATGTGTGGTTCTCCGCCTGCGAACTGGGTTCCGATCTTGTAAACAGGATATCCAGGATCAGGGATCAATGCCACATCGCCAGGGTTGACAAAAGCAAGAGGGATGTGTGCAACACCTTCCTTTGAGCCTATAAGTGTCAATGTCTCCGTTGCAGCATCAAGCTCGAGACCGCGTGTATCCTTGCACCAGTTTGCCACAGCTTCCCTGAACTCGATCATACCGGTGTATGAAGGATATCTGTGGGTTGCAGGGTCTCTGACAGCTTCACACATGGATTCAACGATGTGTTCAGGAGTAGGCATATCAGGATCACCGATACCAAGGTCGATCACATCGACTCCTTTTGCTTTTACAGCGTCTTTGGCTTCATCTATAGTTGCGAATAAATAAGGGGGTAATGAATTGATTCTATCTGCGTACATATATTCACCTTTTTAAATGGGATAATAATCTCCGTTTTTAGCGCATTATTGCTACAAACCTATTTAAGAATCATGGGTGAGCTGAAATTATCTGGATTGATAGTCGATCACCAGGTAATAGTTATCTCAGTCATCCTTTTCCACAACGCTCAACTCTTCCCCTTTGTCCCTTAGAAGATCGGCGGAAAGAAAATCATCATCGCTTGGAAGCAGAAGTTCAAAGCCTGTTGTGTGGTCTATGCTCACAGTACCATCGATAAGCGTATAATCAAGAACATGGCCACCTTCGACACGTTCTGAGTCGATAAAATGGAAATGATATCCGGGAACATTCATGCCCTCTATATAATAAGGAAGCCAGAAACCTACGATGCTGCCCTCCACATCCTCATGTTCGAAAACGACCTGTTCACTTGCAACGACATCCACAAGTAGAGGATATGGCCTTTCCTGTGCTGGAACGCTGCGAACCTTCATCGAGCTGAAATTGCCATCTATTCTAATAGCATACATGATATTCTTAGAAGGCAATGCCTGTTCCAGCATAAAAGCGACCTCTGAAGAATTTATCTTCTCTTGCATAACAATGACTTCATCTGCTTCAAAAGCAGTGACCGCCGCAAAAGGCGTAAGCATGGTATCATCTGCCAGATACGCGAGACCATCGGTCCTTATCTGATAGACCTCACCGTCTATCACTATCATCTCACCATCGAGTGTGTTAAAGGTTCCAAGGCCTGTATCGCCTTTTTCTTTTAGCTCTTTGATCGTTACCTCACCATCATAAAGTCCCTCAAGCAGGGCATCGATTGTCGATACCTGATAGAGCACATCGTTTTGCACGTCGGTCTGCACAGCATTGAGCTCATTGCCATTCTGTCCCACACATCCGGAGAACAGAAGAGAGCATGTCAATAGAATTATAGATAGCATCAATAAGGTCCTTTTAGCCATTTGTATATCTCCCGAACAATTACAACAAATACTACATAAGAATATAAATTATAGTATTAAATATTTCGATTCTTTATTGCCAGGCATAAAAGTTGGTATTGAGCAAAATTATTAAATAAAACATACCACTAATTTGTTTTATACCTATTAAGTATATAAATGATTTAAAAATGAGTATAATTAAAGTTCGGGCAAAACATTAAATTTGGCATCATACCAAAAATAGCATTCCGAAAATATGATCTGAAAATTATCCTAACTAAAATAACCCCGGATATTTATAAAAAGGATGGCAGAGCACTTATGAGAACGATCAATATCCTCACACTAATAATGTTGATAGCTACATTATCAGCAGCTGGCTGTATAGACAATGGAGAGAGCGCATCAGGGGAAGATAGAATGACCGTTGCCGTTAGCATCCTTCCGCAGCAGGAGTTTGTAGAAAAGATAGCTGGAGATAATGTTGGGACCATCCTCATGATCCCGCCAGGAGCCAGTCCTGCAACCCATGAACCAAGCCCGGGGCAGCTAAGAGAACTTACAAAAGCAAGTGCTTACTTCATAGTTGGATCTGGATTGCCTTTTGAAGAAGTATGGCTTGGGAAGATCGAAGGAATTAACGAAGACATGCTTATTGTTGATTGTTCAAAAGGGATCAACATTATCGGCACTGAAACGGAAGAGCATGATGAGGAAGAGAACACCCATTTGGAAGATAGTGATGAGAACTTCCAGAAAGATGGAGATCATGCACATGAAGGATATGACCCCCACGTCTGGACATCCCCCATTAATGCTAAAATGATGGTCGAGAACACCTATCTTGGTCTGATAGAGATAGATCCCGAGAACAAGGACCTCTACCTGAAGAACAAAGAGAACTACCTTAAAGAGCTCGATGAAGCTGATGCAATGATAAGGGAAAAACTGATGGAAGGGGAAGGTAGAAGCTTCATGACATACCATCCATCGTGGGGCTATTTTGCAGCAGAATACGGACTCGACATGATAACTATCGAGAGCGAGGGGAAGGAACCAAGCCCCCAGGATATGCAAAGGATCATCGATAAGGCAAAGGAAAAGAACATCAAGACCATCTTCGTACAAGCCCAGTTCAGCAAACAGAGTGCTGAGACCATCGCTTCTGCAATAGATGGAAAAGTAGTGGTTGTTGACCCTCTTGCAAAGGACTATGTGGGAAACTTAGAGATAATAAGCGAAGCATTTTCAGAAGGCTTGACCACATAATGAGGAGTTCGGATGGGGAAAGTGATCGATGTTAAAGACGTATGGTTAAGATACAAGGACCAGACAGTGCTGGAAGGCGTGAACCTTTCCATCGAAGAGGGGGATTTCCTTGGAATAATAGGACCGAACGGTGGCGGGAAAAGCACATTATTGAAGGTCATTCTGGGATTGATAAAACCACAGAGGGGAACCGTGGAAGTACTCGGCACAACCCCCGAGAAAGCACGCCACCTGATCGGTTATGTACCCCAATACAATCCTTCGAACCTCGATTTCCCAATAAATGTTAGAGAAGTTGTGCTTATGGGACGAATGGGAAAGAAAGGATTGTTCCGAAAATACACAGAAGAAGACAATACTGCAACCGAGAAAGCCCTTGAGACCGTGGAAATGCTCGAATATAGTGATCGCCAGATAGGAGAACTCTCCGGAGGGCAGAGACAACGGGTCTTCATAGCACGTGCCCTTGTGAGCGAACCAAAAGTACTTATTCTGGATGAACCGGTCACAGGTATTGATACCATAATGCAAATGGAATTCTATGAACTGCTTAAGAAGCTCAGGTCCAGGGTCACAATAGTAATGGTCTCACATGATATCAGTGCCGTTTCCGTACTCGTGGACAAGATAGCATGCCTTAACGGGAAACTGCATTACCACGGTTCAAAGGAACTTATCCCCGAAGACGTCGAGCAGGTTTACGGGTGTCCTGTCGAATTGATAGCCCATGGCGTACCGCACAGGGTATTGCCTAAACACTGATGAGGGGATCGAAGTGCTGGAAATATTACAATATGAATTTATGATCAATGCCATCACGGCAGGCATTCTTGCAAGTATCGCATGCGGTATAATCGGAGTATATGTCGTTGTAAAGCGGATAGCCTTCATCAGCGGAGGAATTGCACACGCATCCTTTGGCGGAATAGGCATCAGCTATTTTCTCGGGATAAACCCCATAATGGGGGTGTTACCCTTTAGCCTGCTTTCTGCACTTACCATAGGCACCTTCAGCAAACGTACAGATGTTGCAGAAGATACGATCATAGGAATACTCTGGTCAATGGGCATGGCAATCGGCATCATTTTCATAGGCCTGACCCCGGGTTATGCACCAGACCTAATGACATACCTTTTCGGGAATATACTTACAGTACCACAGTCAGACATCACGATGATGCTGGCACTGGATGCCATCATCATTCTGGTGGTATATGTACTGTACAAAGAGTTCATGGCATTGTGCTATGATGAGGACTTCTCCACCGTTGCAGGAATACCTGTTGAAAAACTATATCTGCTTTTGCTTTGCCTTATTGCGCTGACAGTTGTAGTGATGATACGCGTGGTTGGACTTATACTTGTAATTGCTCTCCTTACAATTCCTGCCGCATTGAGCAGGGAATTTACAGACGATATGAGGAAGATGATGTTCCTGTCGATCTCATTCGGTACCGCCTTTACAATACTTGGCCTCATGCTGTCCTATTACTTCGACATAGCATCAGGTGCAACAATTATCCTTGTGATGTCCTCTTTTTACTTGCTCCACGTCGTTATCAAAAAATGGAGAACTATTTCGGAAAAGCCATTTGAAATATAAAGTACTGGTCAAAATCGATATAATAATTAAAATACTCGATGTCGGCAATTTCCCCGTGACTAGGAATATCACCACAATAATCAATGCGTGCAAATATCAATACACCAAAAACAAATGATGAGTGATCATCATTTGTATATTTTTAGCACAATTTTCATAGAAATAGATGAAATAGGTTATTTTTATAGCTAATATAATTAAGTGTAATAGATATTAACTTAATAAAATATAACGCCTGTTTAGAAACGTTAATATTCGATAACCTGCCATTAAAAGCCGGAGTCACATGAACTGGATGCAGGTATCGCTTAGATCAAAACTTGTTCTTTCTGCTGTTACAGGCGTTCTTTTAGTAATGATCTTAGCAACCACCGTCACAATTACTACCCAAATATCAGTGCAGGAAGAGCTTGCGAACCAGCAATCCATTGAGATCACAAAAGGCTATGCAAACCAGTTCGATGGAGATATGCGCTCCAACATGGCAATAGCGCGTGCCATTAGTTCCAGTATGAGCGAATATAATTCATCAGACAGGGATGAAGTGAACAGGATGATGCATAGGATACTTGAAGACAATCCTCACTTGCTTGGAACTTATGTGGCGTATGAACCTAACGCTTTTGATGGCAGGGATAGTGAGTTCATCAATGCCGAAGGACATGATGCATCAGGACGTTTCATACCATACTGGAACAAGATCGAAGGGGAAATCGAATTAGAACCGCTTCAGGGTTATGAAACTTTGGAATATTATGTCTATCCAAAGGTATTCAATAAAAACTTCATTACTGACCCATACTACTACGAAGATGTTTTTATAGTGAGTTATGTAGCACCGATCATAAAGGACGATGAATTTCTGGGCGTGGCAGGTGTAGATGTATCATTGAAGTATGTCGATGATATCGTGAGCCAGATCAAAGCATTCGACACAGGATATGCCATTATGACCGGCAGCTCTGGCACAATACTTTCACAGCCGTATAACAAAGACTGGATCGGGCATAAAACGATCTACGATTATGATAATGAAGAATTGGCAAAGGCTGCGAATGACATCCAGCATAAAATAAGCGGTCATATAAATACCATCGATCCGGTGACTGGAAAAGAAGTTGTTGTTTTCTATGAACCGATAGAATCTAAAAATTACGGATTGTTCCTTGTAGTCCCAAGAAGTGAAATGCTTGCCGGGACTTTTGCTTTAAGGGACAAGCTCATAGGAATTGGAATATTATCTGTTTTCTTCATGGGGCTGGCAGCATACGTGGCATCACGTTCGGTAACAGCATCAATAGATGATATTGTGAATGATTTCAAGGACATGGCAGATTCTGCTGCAGAAGGAAAACTTAACATCCGTGCAAACACTGATATCGATGAGGATTTCAGGAAAATACCGGAAGGCCTTAACCATATTCTCGATGGCGTAATGGTACCTGTTGAAGAGACCATAAGGGTTGCTGAACAGCTCTCTAAAGGGGATCTTAAAACACGTTTTGAAGGGGAATATGCAGGAGAATTTAGAAAACTGGCAGATTCCATGAATGCGTTCGCAAAAGTGCTCGACCTTATCATCAACGATTCAAATCAGGTCCTATCCGCAATGTAAGAAGAGGATTTTTCCCGTGATCTGCGTGTCCACGGCCATGGTGACCTCAAGCTTCTGACAGACGGTATTGAACAGACGCGATATTCCCTACAGCAGGCAAACATTGACCGGCAGAGAACAGAGCAAGAGCTTAAGGAATATGAAAAGCAACTCGAGCATTCCAACGAGATAAAAGATATGTTCACAGACATTCTGCGACATGACCTGC
>NZ_JAUVEY010000078.1:0-10215 GCF_030594565.1 Methanococcoides sp. | reverse complement strand
CCGGATGCGCATTATCAGGACATTTTTGACAGTGCGGAGGTAATAGCAAAAGAGAATGGTGTCGGGCTCTGGTCGGTTTCTACAATAGCCGAGGATACTGTCACTATTTCATATCTGGAGGCAGGACGCTACATCGACCAGGTCGTTACAGTTGAAGGCACGATAGTACGGACCACAAAAAAAGATGATTCGGGGATAGTCTTCCTTAATTTCCATGACCCTTATGAGGGATATTTCACTGTGGTTATATGGAGTGATGACTGGGATCGTTTTTCACAGGACCCTGATATCATGTATGGGGGAAAACACGTGTTAGTGACCGGAAAGGTGATCGAGTACAAAGGAAGTCCTGAGATCATCGTTGAAGACCCTTCACAGATCGTTATCATTCAATGAAGGGGGTCCTTTTGTTCTTTAGCCTTCTTCCTCTTCTTCTTTTTTGAGAACACAAGTTTAATAATCTGGTAAGCTGAATCATATCATTATGCAAAAGAACGTAGCTGTGGTCTTTGATAGTGCTGGAACTCTACTGCATATGTATCGCGTTGCAAAGGATATGGGGACCGGTCAGATCATTACGGGCATAGATAGTACCGGACTTGTTGCACAACGAAAGGGGCGGGCACTTATCGTTCTTCATACTGAACCCAGTGTGGTATTGAGTGCCGACCATAGCATGCGTGTTAGTGATTTTATCGATGAGTATGGTATAACTATTGCTATCAGTTGTGCCAGCGATCCGTTCTCTGTTGATGAAGCCTATGATATTATTAAAGGAAGCGAACTGAGGATCTCTGATATACTTCAGGTAGTTGACATGGTAAAAGCACGGTGTCCGAACATCTTCTATGTCGCAGCCGGGATCATAGTGGACAGGAACGATTATTCGGTCCCTTATGTATTGAGTACGGGGGGACGTTTGTTCCACGATACAAAAGATACCATCGAAAAACTTGAAGAGCGCGGGGCTGATATCTATATTGCTTCGGGTGACAGTATGCGCAATCTCGAGCAGCTTGCAAAATGTCTTGCTATTCCTATGGATAGGGTATTTGATATTGCCACCACCCGTGAAAAAGAGCGGATCATCCTTGAGCTGAAAGAGAAGTATGAAAAAGTTCTCATGGTGGGCGATGGGATGAATGATATTCTTGCTCTCAGGGCAGCTGATGTCGGGGTGATGACCATACAACAGGGGGATGAACGCCCGGAAAAGTTGATGAAGTCTGCAAACGTTATTATCAATTATATTAAAGAAGTAGTTGACCTCATTGACAGGGATTGAATCCTAATCATCTGGTGGTTGGTCACCTTTTGGGTCGATGGTATCTGTTTTTTAATGTTAACACTGATACGGCAATACGTTATATTTATGTACTGCATTATGTAACTCTGTGTATCTACTGAGGATAAATTCTTGGTGATGTTATGCACAAAATGAAGTTAATTCGGTTTTGATATTTATATACAAAACCATTAAGTAATATTGAAAATCAATATATCAATATATAAAAATGGGTACTTACGCTAACCATATCGGAGGAAAGCAAATGTCATTGTTCATCGAGGTCAAAGATCTAACTATCACTTACGACGGTGTTAATGTTCTGAAGAATATCAATCTTAACATCAATGAAGGTGAGGTTATTGGAATTCTGGGGCGCAGTGGTGCTGGGAAAACAATTTTGATGCACGCTCTGCGAGGTGCTGAAGAATACGAGAACATTTCCGGTTCCATCATTTATCATCTTGCGAGATGCGATAAATGTGGTCATATCGACCCGCCAAGTAAAGTAGGCAAGCCTTGCCGTCTCTGTAATCATGAGGATATGAAGGCATTTGATGCGGATTTTGTAGCTCTGTCTCAGCATGATCATGAGCGCAGGAGCGTTTCCATGAGAATTGCCATTATGTTGCAGCGTACATTCGCCCTTTATGGCGATGATCAGGTAGTTGCAAATGTGATGAACTCTCTGAAAGAGATCGGATATACAGGTCCTGATGCGATGTCAAGGGCTATGGAACTTCTTGAAGATGTCTGTCTGTCTCACAGGTTGATGCACGTTGCGCGTGATCTGAGTGGTGGGGAGAAACAAAGGGTGGTTCTTGCAAGGCAACTTGTGAGAAATCCAATGTTTTTGCTTGCGGATGAACCTACCGGCACGCTCGATCCAAGGACTGCCGATATCGTCCATGATGTTATTGAAAAGGCCGTGAAAGATTATAATATGACCATGGTCATCACATCTCACTGGTCTGAGGTCATCGAGAAGCTTGCAGATAAGGCTATCATCCTTGAAGATGGTGCGATAATCAGTGAAGGTGAGCCTTGCAAGGTTGCTAAAGAGTTCATGGGCATGGTGTCCAGCATTGAGAAGAATGTCAAAGTTCCTCTTGGTGCTCCGATAATCGATGTCAAGAACCTTGTCAAGAAATATATCTCTGTAACAAGGGGCGTTATACATGCGGTAAATGATATCTCCTTTGATGTGAAGGAAGGTGAGATATTTGGTCTTGCAGGCACAAGTGGTGCAGGAAAGACAACTACCTCCGAGATGCTCATGGGAATCGTTGCACCTACAAAAGGGGATATTCAGGTCCGTGTGGGCGATGAATGGGTGGACATGACCAAACCGGGTCCTGATAACAGGGGACGTGCCACTAAATATATGGGTATTCTGCATCAGGAATATGGGCTTTACACTCACAGGACGATCATTGACAACCTGACGGAGTCAATAGGTATCGACCTGCCTTATGAGCTTGCAGTACGCAAGGCCATTAAGACGCTTGTAACTACTGGTTTTAGCGAGGATAAGGCAAAATCCATTCTTCCAAAGATGGCAGATGATATCAGTGAAGGTGAAAGGCACAGGGTTGCTCTTGCTCAGATATTGATGAAGGAACCTAACATCATTATCATGGACGAACCTACCGGTACCATGGACCCTATCACAAAGATAGAGGTCACAAGGTCCATTCTCAAAGCACGTGAAGAAATGGGTGATACGTTCGTTATCGTATCTCACGACATGGACTTCCTGCATGAAGTATGTGACCGTGTTGCACTGATGAGAGATGCTAAGATCGTGTCGATCGGTGAGCCGGCAGAGGTGCTTTCTCAACTTACTGAAGAAGAACGTTTGCTTGTTGCTCAGGGAGCATAAGTTTAACATTTAGCTTCTTATATTATGTAATGGAGGCGATAGGCCTGAGCGGCGAGATTAGTGTAGAGGTCAATGATCATCGCATAGCAATGCCCCCAAATTCTACATTGGGGGATGCTATACAAGCATCTGAAACTCCTTATAGGGAAGGTTCTGCCATAGGTCTTCTCAAGAAAGATGAGGGCGGTAGAAGCGGTGCTATTATCGATTATGTCGTTAAGACCTCTAAAGGTGAATTTAAAATAGAACTCAATGGTGGGTCTGTATCCTCAGGGATATGGGCAGACCGTTTTAAAGATTATGAAGGTGTCAGTGTACGCTGGGATTCCAGGGATGCAATAGCTTTTGGTCCTTTCGAGGCGGATATTGTTCCTGATAAAGGCTCAGTATCACTTGAGAAATATGATGTGATCTTCGGTGCGGGTGGTCTTGATCCCGGTAATACTCATTTGATCATCGCATTGGATGATCACTCCTCGGAATACGGTGCACCTGAAGACGGTTCCTTTGGAAAGGTGATCAGTGGTATCAATGTCCTGAAAGAACTTGGAAGCGGGGATAGTATCCTTTCCATCGAACCTGTTCTGGAGTGGGAAGAGACAGGGGAGCATATCTGTACTTCCGATCTCTCCACAGTACTTGAGGACGGATACCGTATATTCACTTATGTGGAAGTGGAACTTAATCCGGAAACTCCTGAAGGTGCAGAACACTTTTTTGCTTTGATCCGGGATGGGACCTTCGATGTGGACTTTGTTTCCAGCTCTTTTATTTCGGATAGTTCCTTGCACGGTGAGATGTGCAAGTATGAAGGTTTTGACCCGCGGGATAAAGGTTCAGTATGGGTAAGGACAGTAGGTTATGGTTCCGGCAAGGTCTTCATTGCCCGCGATGACCGTCCGGCAAGTGTCATGCATTCCGTTATAGGACATTTGTCGCATGGCATGGAGCTTGTGCAGATGGCGGAAGCCGGTCAGAAATTGATGGTAAAGACCGATCCGGAACCTATCTGGTTATTGGGTCTGTCCTTCAAGGCTGCAGAAGAAAAGCTTTCCGCACTTGGTATCGAGCTTGTTAAGAAAGGATACGTGGAAGAAGATGCTGTTGTTGTGAAACAGGATCCCCCGCACAGCATCGATGTCATGCGACAGGGATCAGTGGAAGTTATCGGTGTTCCGGATTCAAAGCTTGTAAGCATTGAACTTTATGATGATCTGGCTCCAAAAACGCTTGATTTCTTCAGACATGCTATCGATCTCCAGTTCAAACCCGTTGGGGCATTGCCGGTCATGATGACCTACGAGAACACGTATATATTCAAGGCGGAAAAGGCTGCGGAGAAATATAAGGAGATCATGCCTGAGAATGTTCCCGTAGGCAAGGTAAATGCAGGTGATATCGGTGTCACCAACCAGGCGGCTAAAAGGCATGGTATGGTTGGTGTAAAACTGGACGATGATGATATGTTCGGTCCTACGGGTGAGAAGTTCCTGAGCACCAATATCATTGGTCATATCCTTGAACCTGAGAAGCTCAAAGGGCTTAAGGACGGGGATGTTATGTACGTTATTGAAAGTAAGGGGAGTGATAATTGATGGCTGAAGAAACTGAGGATAACATCACGAAGATAGTTGTCATAAGTTCGGACAGCATCCTGCCCACGGACGCAGCGATGAAGGTTTACGAATCGGAAGATTCCATCACCATCAAGGAGACCTGTTTTGGTACGATGGTGAATGGTCCGAGGGAGGCTGTGCTCAAGGTTGTCGAAACCCTTCGTTCAATGGACCGTAATCATATATTTGTAAAGGAAAGGGGCTTTAAGCCAGGCGCAGAGGTTCGATGCCGGGCGGGAAGAGGAGGCGGTCCAAGACCAGGTTTCCATTTCCTGAGGGAAGAGGTGAATATGCTTCCCATGATAGGCAGAGCATTGGACAAATATGAGGCTGGCGAACCCCTTGAAGAGCATGAGGCTCCGGAAAAACTTGATATATCGAAGTTGAAGAAGATAATTGATTCAGAATTATGAGGTGTTACATTGGCAAAAGTTATCATTTATCCTACGAACAGCCTGATACTTTCCGATATGGTGGAAAGGTTCGGACATGAACCTCTTGCTATGATGGAGAAGATCAAGGAGATAATAAACACGGTTGGTGTTGATTCCCCTCCTTTGAACATTACTCCGGAAGGCCCAAAACACGGTTTGAAATATGCTGCGGTGGAAGTGCCTGCAGGAGTTCGCGGAAGGATGTCCCTTATTGGTCCCATGATCGATCTTGCAGAAGCTGGCATAATCGTTGGCGATTCATCTATCAGTTTTGGATGTATGGGCTGTGCCCGTACCAACGAACTGACAAAGTTCCTTATCAGGGAAAAGGACATCCCCATACTTGAGATCCAGTATCCTCATACCGAGGAAGAAGGGCAGGATTTCGTTTACAAGATAGCAGAGTTCTTGAAGTCCCTGCCATCCGGGAGTGATGAAAAATGAGCGATAAAGGAGATCCGGTACTGATAGCCCTTGTTTCCTGTGGAAGTGAGTATGCTGGTGTCCAGAGCGAGCTGGAAAAAGCCGCAAGTATGTTGAATGCCAAGCTTGTTTATCCTGAGATGGATGTTGCGACCCTCGATACCATCGGTATGGAGTTCGGGTTGGAAGTGGCAAGTCCTGACCTCAGACTTATGATGGCAAGGGCGAAAGCGGTCGTTGAAGGCGTTGCAAAAGTGGACGGTGTTTTCGTGACATCATGTTTCCGTTGCGCTGAAGCTGCAATCGTGAGGAATGAGTTGAGGAGGTACATCTTCGAGAAATCCGGTTTGCCTGTGATAAGCTATTCTTTCACTGAGCGTACCACTGCCGCAACTCTGCTTACACGTCTGGAGGCTCTGACGACCATTGCTAGACGGAAACACCTGCTTGCGAGAGTGAAACAGTCCGGTATCACCGCAGGTGTCGATTCCGGTTCAACTACTACCAAAGCGGTCGTTATGAAGGACAACGAGATCGTCGGGGAGGGCTGGGTTCCGACCATAAAAGTTATTGAAAGTGCAGAGACTGCATTACAGCAGGCACTTGATCAAGCTGGTCTCAAAAGAGAGGACATTCAGGCGATCGGTACTACCGGGTATGGTCGTTTCCTGATAGGCGAACATTTCAAGGCGGACCTGGTGCAGGAAGAGATCACAGTGAACTCAAAAGGAGCTGTCTACCTTGCAGATAAACAAAAAGGCAGTGCCACTGTTATTGATATTGGCGGAATGGACAATAAAGCTATTTCCGTACAGGACGGTATTCCCGGAATGTTCACCATGGGCGGTATCTGTGCCGGAGCATCAGGTCGTTTCCTTGAAATGACCGCTAAACGCCTCGGTGTGGAGATCACGGACCTTGGCGATCTTGCTATAAAAGGCATGGAGAAGAACGTTGAAATGAACAGTTACTGTATCGTTTTCGGTATTCAGTCACTGGTCAATTCGCTTGCAAAAGGTTCCTCGCCGGAAGATGTTGCAGCAGCAGCTTGTCATAGTGTTGTCGAGCAGATATTCGAGCAACAGCTGCAGGAAGTCGAGGTAAAGGAACCTCTGATCCTCGTTGGAGGTTCATCCCTTATTGCAGGGGTTCCAAAGGCCCTTGGTGACCTCCTGAAAATAGATGTCATAGTGCCACCGCATTCACAGCTTATTGGTGCTGTGGGTGCAGCCCTCCTCGCATCAGGCTATGTGTCGGAGTGATTCTCATGGAACCTCTTGAGATATTCACTGTTGAAACTACGGAACCTTCCGAGGCTGCAGCTTATGAGAGCATCCTTAAGGATATCATCTCCGAGCTTGCATTCTCCCGCACCATAGGCAGGATAAAAGTGAGGATAAGGCCGGAGGATTCGCTGTTCATGATGGTCATACTCCTTCGCAGAGGTCTTCCTCCTATTAAGGCAGGTGAGATCTCGGATACTGAGTTCGACAGGGAACACGCAAAGGTGGTCATCACTGTCAGGGATGAGAAGACCATTCCTCAGTTTCTGGACAGGCTCTGGGAACAGTTTGGAAGGCAGAACGTTATACAGCCAGAACGGAACATTATCGAGGTTGCTTCAGATCTTGAGACCGTGGATAAGTTCATCGCTGAACTTATCGTGGATGATCCTGAGAAAACGATCCGGGAAAGGCTTGCCGACATGGCCATACGTGCCACCCCGGAAGGGTTCAGGATACGTTACCATTCCCTTGATAGCGGCAAATTCGTTTTCGTGGCATCGGAGGATACGATGCAGCAGGATTGGATCGATGAGGCCAATGTTATGTTGAAAGAACTGGAAGGGGATGATTCCTGATGGCAGCAGTACTTGAACCTTATATCTATGAAGGAGGTATTCACAAACACAGTCTGATCCTTGAGCTTTTGGAAGACCTTGGTGGTTATCTCGTTCAGAAGACCCCTGCTTCAACAGAGGTCACTCTTGTTATGCTCATTCCGAAAAAGGATGTCCATCTTGTCGAGGATCTCTGCAAAAAGCTTCTTGGTAAGCTGACCTCGGCACCGCTTACTGGTACTGAAGTAGCGGTAGTGTCTCCTACACTCGCATCCCATCATCTTCCACATTCAGCATGTGATATTGCGGAATATCTCCGTCGCGGAGGGGCGAATACCAATATGATCGGGCTTGCAAGGGGAATGGGGCGAAGGGTCGCATTGTCTGCTGATTATGAGAGAAGGCTCATTAATGAGCATGATGTTGCTGTTTTCTCGTTCGGCACTTTCAAGGATTGTATCATTAACAAGAAGCCAAAGCTCTTCGAAGGCATCGAGATACCTATCGTGGTGACCGGTGGGCCTAACATCAGAACTGAGGAAATTTCCGGAGCTGACATATATGTTGGTGGCATCGGGCGTATTGCTCACAGGATGAGGAAAGGTTCTGAACTGGATGCAATGGACGTTCTGAATGAAAAGGTGGGTGAGATCGTGAATCTCAAGAGGGAAAATATCGCAAAGGACCCGCTTGCAGTTCTTCCTGCAAGGCTCATGAAAGAGGTTCAGGAACAGGTTCCTGATATTCTTAATGTGCTGACACCTGCTCCGATCACGCTTCAGCTTGACGGCATGAGGATAAAACTGCCTTATGATAGATACCATGAAGCTGTTGGAAATATCGAATTCGATGAAGGCTTCCTCCTTTCGGATGCGGCGAACATCCTTCCTTCCAAGATGAAGGATTACATTCTTGTAAAGATAAAACGCAGGTCTGAGGTAGTAAATATTTAAAATATCTGTATTTAAGTGAGGATTATTATGGACATTGAGAAGATCCGAGAGATCATCGAAAAAGAGCCTGATGAGGCAGTTTCTGATGTACTGGAGGGTGTGAAGGAGCGTTACGGTGAGATCCCATATATTCTGGAGTTCATGCGTGATATGCCGGATCTCCTTCTCCCTAAGGTAATGTATGACAATTCGATCATGCGTGAATTCGAAAGGCTTGATCCGAAAACGATCGAGCTGATCTGTATAGGTGTTTCATCTGCCCTTCGGTGCGACCATTGTATGAATATGCACATCCGTGTGGCAAACAGGCTTGGGCTTACCAAGGAAGAGATCTTCGATGCTGTTCTGATCGCTGGTGCTATTTCCAATGCATCCGTACTTGCGGAAGGCACACGTGCTCTCGATGCAGAGTTCAATGGTCGGAAATGTGATGGCAACGATGATTGTGATGTTTGCAAGATCGCGAATCACGATTAAAAAAAGCATGATGATGCTGTTTTAAGCATCATCTATATTTAATTCAATTTGTTTTTTACAATTTTATCTTATTGGCATCTATATTCAATCTAGCCTATCTTATCCCAGAAGCGGGGTTCCTGAAAGAAGTGCACCTGCAAGGTATCCAAGGATCACTCCACTGTTCAGGAATGGAAGTCCTGCCTGTGGTTTTCCTTTCATGACGAATATTGTAAGCCCGATGAATCCGGTAAGTGTTCCTATTATTGCTCCAAGGGCGGGGTATGATATGAACCCTGTGTGGGCAATGAAAACGTTTGCAGATACCACCAGGACGGTTGGCATGACCGCATCCCCAAGTCCCATGAAGAACGCATCTCTTTCGCCTTCCTTTTTCATGCCGTCCTTTATGAATGAATAGTTCAGCTTTTTCGGGATGATAAAAAGTATTGGCAATCTGAGGTCCATCACACCTTCTGCAAGATCGATCATGTGCTTTGTCTTATAGACCGATATGGCATCGTATATTGCAAGAAGTGATAACAGGACGATCGCTGGCAGGATCCCAAAGGATATTCCGAATATTGAACTGGCAGCAGCTCCGATTATTATGCCGATGGTATCTATGACATACCATTCCGGGAACTTGTAAAGGACGATGCTGAGTGCAATTGCCAGTATAATTCCCAGTGTACTGCTCAATGTCTCACTTATTCCAAGCATATACAAGATCGGATAGAATCCGTAGAATATGGTGGCACCTACTGCAAGCAATATCGTTAGTTGTATTACCCATTTCATGTTACGTTTGATAGCAAGCAGTAACAGGAATGTGAATGCGAGGATGAATCCTATGTAATAGAACGAATTGGCAGTCGATTCGGGATTCTCTACGGCTTGCATTCCAAGTTCATCCATTGGGGATGCCAGCACCAATGCGAGAACCTGTACTATTAGAATCAACCCGGCCATTGCGACCATTGGAAAATAATCTTTGAATGTGTCTTTTTCGGAACTCAATATAATTCTCCCTGTGCCCAAAATATCTATGTAGTGCAAATTTGAAATATCGGCACAGTATTTAATAGTATGTAATTGTTATAATAGTTATAATAGGTGTTATCAGTTAATATATCGATGTTGTTATCGATAGGATTGCTGTACGTTTAATAAATGAGGTAAAATGATGGATCCCCGGGACATTGTATTTTCGATCGTGATGGTTGTATCTTCTTTTGTGCTGACCTATGAATGGCTTGGCAGGTTCAAACCCAACTCCGCTAATTCTTTGATCATACTTTCTGCTATTGTAATGGTAGGTGCATT
>NZ_JAUVEY010000018.1:0-22209 GCF_030594565.1 Methanococcoides sp. | reverse complement strand
ATATCAGTATATCGAACTGGTTCTCGTTCCCGATGACCACGGTCTTGTCACCAAGCATCTGGACACTTATATCGTTCTTTTCAAGATCGGGTGCAACAGAATAAACGGTCGTTCCCATCTCTTTTGCATACTGGAGAGATTCGTCGATGTCTTTCCCGAAATTGCTGTTACCGTCACTGACGAGCACGATCTGGTTGTCTCCGGTGGAATATTGCTCGATGGCATCTCCAAGGGAAGTGCTCTCACCGGTCAGGCGGATGAATGTTGTCGGAGTATTGGATGTGAGCGACTCATAGACGTTCATTCCTACACCTTCCTCGAACAGGCTCATACTGGCGGTCTCATCGGAAATTACCACAAGGTTCGGATTCTCGTCACTTGTCACATCACTGACAATGGCAGAGGGGGATGCAAGTGCGATGACCAGAAGTGAAAGCACGATCATGCGTGAGATGATAATTGGTCTTCTTGCTCCTTCCCTGAGAAGGAAAAGTCCTCCTGCTATTACAGGCAGTATCAATGCAAACATCAATGGTTGTTCGAACGTGAAGGTCATAGTTCACCCCGGTTTCTAATGATAAGGATCTCAAGGACTACCAGAAGCATTGCAATGATGATAAGGTAGATATCAACGTATTTATTTGCAGTATATGTGGTCTGCCGGATGATATCGCCGCCTTCATTCGATGTTGCTCTTTCAAGAACGTTCGAGGAGTCTATCGTGGTATCGGATTCCATATCATCGTAAAGGTTCACAGCTATTCTTTTGCCAGCTACCTCATAGACACCCACTTCATCATAGAGCAATCTGCTCGTGGTTATAGAACCTGAAGGGGTTGTAACCTCCTGCTCCTTTGACAATGCTGAAACGGCACCAGTCTGGACATTGTAATCTCCAATATCACCAGTACCTCCAAGCCATGCGATAACCTTTGCCCAGAACACAGGATATTCCGGAAGGTTGTGGAAATTGTTCCATGCATACTCTCCGAGCATATCGCTTAATCCGAGGTACATGACAGTACCGTCACCGACATTCCAATATGCAAGCATCGGTACATTCGATGGGGTATCAACAAGGGACACTGCATCAGACCTGATGGTCGAATTCAGATAAGTGTAGACGGCTATATCCTCGAACTTCACTTCATCTGTGAGCCTCGTATCCTGTTCGACCTTCAATGCCACGCCTTTACTGCTCTCTGAGGTGGTGATGATCTTTACAGGAAGCAATTGCATAAGGTCCATGTTCGCATTCTTCGGGTCAAGTGTAGGCGAGGCGATAACAAGCACATTCCCACCGTTCTTAATAAAAGTGCTAAGCTTTGCAGCTTCTTCAGATGTTATTGCCCTTTGTTGTGTATCAACAACAATGACCTTATAATCACTAAGGTCGGCAGGCACATTATTGGATTGGGTGGCCTTTATGTTCGGTAACAGTGAAAGGGCAGTTGACGAAGGTGACCTTTTAACATCGGTAACAAGAAGCAGTTCGTTTTGCACATTTGCTGGAATTGATATGTAGACGACATTATCAACTGCAAGTTTGTCTTCCTTGTTTATCTTGATCTCCGTAATACCGGTTCCAAGATCGGTCAGCTTGAACTGTTTAGTTGAAAATGGCCCGATCTCAAGCGTCACACTCTTTTTGTTCTGGCTTCCCGGTGTATCGATGATCATCTTGACGTTCTGTGTCGTTTCCATGTAGTTCTTGACAACACAATTGTAAGTGTAGCCCGTCTCCTCGACATCGATCCAACCTTGTATTATACCTACATTGTCAGTTGGTAAACCTACTCTTACAAAGGTTACTTTCAACCCATAGGATTCGGCAAGTCTCATAGCCGATACAGGGTCTTCTCCCTGCCAGTTAGTGAAATCGGATATGACCACGATCCTCCCTCCCTCATTGGAAAGGGTTCTCATGGCATTGGTAATTGCACTTGAGAGGTCTGCAACAGAACCTTTCGGAGTAAGGCTGTCAAGGGCGTTCTTAGTAGCTGAAGATCCGCCGGCTTCCAGTACGTTCACCGGAATGTTCTCTGCGAGTATTATGCTGTTCTTCTTACTGACATAGGTCTTAGCAATATCAGTGGCACTATCGAACCTGCCCTCAGTGTTCATACTGGCAGAGGCATCAATGACGAATATCGTATGTTCGCCGCTAAGTTCCTCTTCAGCGGTATAGAACGGTCCGGCTATAGCAACGGAGATCAATATCAATATGAGCAGTTGAGCAAGGAATATCGGGTCCTTTATAAGTCGCCTCAATGATGCAAATCTCTTCTTTTTCTTCTCCGCACGCATCAGGAACATAAGGGAAGGTATCTTCAGTTCCAGGGGTTTTGGGCGTAACAGGTACAATATGATAAGTGGGATTATGCTTGCCAGGGCAGCGAGCCCGAGTATGTTCGCAAAAGGCATTACATGCGCCTCCTGTTGATGGCATTGAAGAACGCCTCGAAGATAGGAGTATCAGTTGTGAATGTATACAGGTCAGCACCTACATGGTTACAGATGTTATGTATGCCATCGATGTGTGCCTGTAGTTCTTCCTGGTACTTATCCTTGAAATTATTACTAAGATATGTCTTCATCTCATCATTGGTCTCAAGGTCCATCAGCTTGACATGACCATGCATTGACAGATCGCTTTCGGAAGGGTCAAGCACCTGTATGAGAATGAGGTCATGGTTTGAAAGTCTGTAGATTGCCGATTCAATGGATTTGAGGTCTTCCATGAAATCAGAGATGATGATCACGAGTGAACGTGACTTTATCATTTTTTCATATAGCTGGACACAGTGGTCAAGAGCAGTCTGGCCTTTAAGCTCCACATCTGCAAGTCTATCGATATCTCTTAATAAATGACGTCTTCCCCTGTGTGTCTGGGATATGGATATGTCTTCAGAGTAGGTAGATATGCCAAATTTATCGTTATCCTTTGTAACAAGGTATGCAAAGCCGGCAGCAAGCATGGCACCATACTCGAACTTTGTGACAGTGTCAAGGGTATAGTCCATACTATTGCTTGAATCGAGAAGTATGTGTGTGGTCACTGATTTGTCTTCTTCGAATTCCCTTACATAGAGCTTCTCTGACCTCGCATAAACGTTCCAGTCAATGGACTTGAGGTCATCTCCGGGGTGGTATTCCGTATATCCCATCGTATCGAGCCCATGTCCCTTCCTGTGGGAGCGTCTGCTCCCTGCATAAGCACTGGAGACCCGCTTCCTTACCAGAAAAGTAAAGCGGTCAAGCTGGCGGAAGAAATCCACATCTATACGGTGTTTTCTGTCACTCATGGTTCAAGCATCATATTGGTGTTCGTGGGCTGTTCCTTCTCAGACATATAGATGCTTATCATCTAATTTTGGCAAGGATCTCCTTTATCACATGATCCTGTGATATTCCACGTCTTTCGGATTCGAAAGTGAGGATGATCCTGTGCCTTAATACCGGATATGCCATTGCATTAATATCTTCAACACTTACAAAGTTCCTGCCTTGTACCAATGCACGAGCCTTGGCTGCCAGAATAAGTCCGATCGATGCCCTTGGAGAAGCTCCGAACTCAATGAATTCCTTCCATGTGCGGGTCGCCATAACTACTCTGATCGCTCTTTCTTTTATATCATCTGCAATTGGCATGTCCCTTGTAAGACGCTGGAGCTGTAATACCATATTCTTGTCAAGCACTTTACCAACATGCGGTTCGTCATATTTGGTGTAGCGTCTGACGATCTCTTTTTCTTCTTCAAATGAAGGATAGTCCAGAACGATCTTCAAAAGGAACCTGTCAAGCTGTGCTTCCGGCAATGGGAAAGTTCCTTCCATTTCGATCGGGTTCTGGGTTGCAAGTAAAAAGAACGGTTTGTCAAGGATGAATGTATCATTACCTACCGTGACCTGTTTTTCCTGCATGGCTTCAAGCAATGCAGATTGTGTTTTTGGGGAGGCACGATTTATCTCATCGGCAAGGACAATGTTGGCAAAGACGGGTCCTGGCTCGAATTTGAACTCTTTTTTTCCTCCCGTCTCTTCAATGATGTGTGTACCTGTGATATCTGCCGGCATAAGGTCAGGAGTACACTGAACCCTACTGAACCCAAGGTCCATTGTCTTGGAGATAGTAGAAATTGTAAGTGTTTTTCCAAGACCGGGGTTACTTTCTATCAGTGCGTGTCCGTTAGAAAGAATGGCAATGATTATCTGTTCTACCGTATCCTTCTGTCCTACTATGACCTTGGATATCTCATTGAAAAGTGCTGTAAATGCATCACCAGCACCTCTGTAAGTCTGTTCAAGGTCTCCTGATCTTGCATCATTGGAATTCATGTGGTGTTCTCCTTATATTGCAATTGGTCGAATTTGTTGGTGGTGTAAATTGATCTGTTAATGTGATGAATCGATGAGTATCGATGTTAATTTAATGATGATGATATATTAATAAAATCATTGATATATTTATTGTCATAATGGTAATCTGAGGTTAGTTACTTGCCATCTGCTCAAAGTATTCTTTTATGATACTTTCATACCCTTCCGGCAGTTGCTCATAGTAAGCAGGTGATGAGATCCTTCCAACCTCATATGCTGATGAGCTTTCAAACTCAGGCGGAAGTGATTCCTCATCTCCACTTTCAGTAAAACCTGTTCCTGCTCCCGGTGGCAATGAGAGGTCGACCTCTTCCCCCTCGACCACGATGATAGCGGTCTCTCCGACAAGGTCTTCACTGTTTCCCCCTGTATCTCCTGCTTCTCCTTCAAGTGGGAACTGTTCATCAGGAGATGTTCCATTTTCTCCTGATGATATGAGCGGTATCTCATCTATGAAGCTATTGATGTCCTCGGGTGTAACCCCTGTCCTGTAATCAAGTACGTTGATGGTAGTGAACATAACAAGAACTGCTAGCAGGAGAGTCATGCTCCTCTTGAGCCTTTTCTTTTCAATAAGCTTTGAATTGTCGATCTTAGAGGCCACATCCAGTACATTTCCCATCAGGTCGTCTGAAATTATATTGTGCACATCTCTGTTATCAAAGGCAGTCCTGAGCTTTTCCTGAAGTACTGGGAAACGTTCCTCTATGAATGGTATCAACACAACTTTCCTGTCCCTGTAATGGAAAGCAAAGGTCAGGATGATGGCAAACAATATAGAAATAGCCGCAAGGAGAAGTCCTCCAGCCGAGATCATCCCCGAAGGACCGTAGGTAGAATCTGCATAAAGTTCAAATGTTCTTAATGTAAGTAGAAATAAGTCTATACTCAGTATCTTTAAAATAGTGAACAAGGTCAGTGTAATTATGGTGAGATCGATGATCTTGTAGATACGCTGGTATTTATTTACCGTAGCTTCCTGTTTCTCTACAAAATTATCAATATCCATGATCACTATCCTCTCTAAAGCAAACTTGAATGAACATTCATACCTTATATGAACACTTTTTTAGTTATCCAGCTTGTATCCATTGTAGGAACCAAGGACTTTGAGCATAGATACTTTCGAATTTATATAATATAAAGCATCTTTTATAACTGCATCGCCTGTACTTCCTTCCATGTCAATATAGAACAGATAATCCCCCAAAGAACGTTTCGATGGTCTTGATTCAATGCGGGTCAGATTAATGTCTCTTTTTGCGAATTCCCCTATGATCTCATAGAGTGAACCAGGTCTGTCCTCATCAATATCAGCAATAATGGATGTCTTGCATGTATCATTTTTAGGTATGCAGGCCTCATCTTCCTGCCACTTACCTTGTTTTATGACAATAAAGCGTGTGTGGTTCTTCTCCCAGTCCTGAATATTCGGAACAAGTACCTTCAATCCATATTCTCTGGCGGATTCCTTTGATGCGATAGCTGCCATCTCACAGAACTCGTTAGCAAGTTTAGCAGCATGGGATGTACTTCCGGTCGTACGTATTTCTGCTTTTTTGAAATGTTTTCTTATGAACTTACTGCACTGGGCCAGTGCCTGAGGATGTGACATTATTATTTTGATATCCTTCATCTCACCCTTTGAGAGAAGGCAATGCTCAATGGGTACAACTATCTCCCCTATAATGGTCATGTCGCTCTCAAGCAATAGATCGAGCGTGATCCCAACGGACCCCTCTATGGAATTCTCTATCGGGATTATTCCTATGTCCGAATCTCCATTGATGACGGATGCAAAAGTATCGTTTATGTCATCATAATAGACAAGGGAAGTTCCCTCCGTCTTTGATTCTTTGCTTATCCAGCCTTTTGCTGCTTTTTCCGAGTAGGATCCGGCAGGCCCGAGTACGCCAATGATCATCGTTGCAAATGGGCTTGCCTCTTAAAAATAGTTTGTGATGGCAGGCTTTAACTTTTAACTACCCTGAATATCATTGCAAGCCCTGTTAGATTGATACCTATGATGAGGGCCGAACCAAGGGTTTTTCGCATTCCTTTTGGCATGATCTCCGTATTTTCATCCGTCCTTTTATCTGTATCGAATCGGATGATCTTATCAGAATCTGCAAAGACGGTTCTTTCATATGCCTGGTTGTTATTTCCGGAAAGTTCAGCGTTGATGATGTATTCCTTTTCCTTTTCGAGTCCGTAGAAGATATACTCGCTATCACCTTCTGTTTCCAGAATGGTCCGTTTGTCCGAAGATATACTAATACTACCGGTTTCTGTAAGTATTATTTTGAAATTAACATACCTTTTAGTGGCAAACGAATCTCCGGTTGAAAATCGTAGTTCGTTCGGCAGGTCAAGGATACTAAGGATAGTGGGTGCAATATCTTCCTGACCCAACTGTTCATCAACGAGCTTTCTTTCGATATTGGATGATGTTGCAATGAAAGGTATCTGAAGCACTTCCGGTGAGGTTGCATATTTTTCGGACTTGCTGCCACCACGTCCATTTACTGACTGGAATGCCATCCCGTGATCTGAAGTTAAGATGAAAGCAAGGTCATTATCTTCCGCTCTTTCAATAAGAGGCTGGATCATAATGTCGAGTTCTTCGATGCACTCGATATACCCTTCATTTCTGCGATAAAGTCCGGCAGTATCAATGGCACCGATATTTATTGTCAGTATGTATTTCTGGTCAGGATATTGCTCCATCAGTTCAATGACCTCAAGGGCTGTTTCGATCCCCCAGAGGTTGTAAGCGTTATAACGCTCGATCTTCCCTTCCTTATACTGCTGTACATAGGTTGGGCCCAGAATGGCATATTCTTTGAATATCTTTTCAACATCGATTATCATATCGGTATCGCGCTGACCGGAATTATCATTGAGCACGACTTTCATTTGCGGGTCATTTATTGATGTGGTGCTATCATATATGGCAACATCCTGTTCTGCAAGAAGTTCGGTCGTGTCACCCTTTTCCAGTATTGCGAACATGAGGTATCCATTGTCGCGGGCAACATCATAGATGGTGGCATCATTGTGTGATATCATTGCAGAGGTGGCCCCGGGATTTCCTGTGACGATCACCGAATGCCCATTTTCACCTTCTGTAGAGGGTGTAAGAACACTGAATGCTTGAAGTCCATCTTTTGCAAGTGCTGAAATATTTTGGATATTTGGCTTTTCCATAGGGTTTCCATCAAGTGCATAAGGGATCTTTTCCGGATCTATATAGCTTGCACCGAGGCCATCTACTATCAGTATGACTGCACCATGATCGGTTTCTATGTTTTGGATATCTATTGGGGTGAGTGCCACAACAGGAGTTGAAAGTTGCACTATTATAAGACAAAATAGAAAAAAGATAGCTCTTATTTTTAAATTATGTTTTAATGTAGATACGTTCTTCACGATCACTATTATATTTTTTTAGACTATATAATTAATTATATTTCATTTCTTTAAGAATTTTAAAAATATGTAACTAAAAAAATTATAAATCATGCATAAATAAGATGTTCAAAGCAATAAAATCAAACTGGATAAAATAGATTGCTCACATCTGTTGCACTTACGTACTGGATATAGATCTAAAAAGTAAACAGATTGGATCGAAGGAAGCCACTATAGATCTTAGATGTGAGCAATTTTGTTTATTCATTGATTTAAGATAATTCTTTCGTTCAGAAAATTGCACTAAGAATATGGTCATTTACTCAAGCACAATAAATCATCCCTCTCTGGAAATTTGGTATATTCTTCTATAAAAGCTAAGCTAATATCTATGTGCGTAGGATCGATTTGAAACCTGATATTCCAAAGGATGAAATTTCAGAAGATATTTCCTCTATACACCTTAAGTCCTTCATTTGAGACCGTAAGGATGAAGGGATCCATGCTGTGTGCTGAAGCACGCATTTTTCTAGCCTGTATATAACGGTTCGTTGTATTGTCCTTCATGTGAATTCCCAGTTCTATGATACCGTCTGCAAGATAACTTTCAAAGTTATCTGCATAATTCATTCCAAGGGATTCAGTGGTTTCAAGTATCACGAACGTTGTCAGATTTTCACGCCTGAGTGGTTCGAAAAGATGGTAAAGTCTTTTTCTCATCCTTTGAGGTTCAACATCGAGGAGCGAGTAAAGGGCACCAAGGGAGTCCAATGCTACACAAGTAAACTTATCGCCCATCTTCTGCTTATATTGCAGGATATTTGTCTCTATAAGGTTTAGCAGATCGCCTGAAAAATCATCGTATTGAAGTCTATAATCGCTAAAATCAGATATTGATAGATTATCCGAAAGTTCCAGTCCCATACTTTCCATGTTCGCAAGGTGGTTATCTTTGCTTTGCTCAAGGGTAATGTAGGTCCCGAACTCTCCGACATTATTCAGGTATTTTGAAAGGATGGAAAAAGTAATTCCGGATTTAAGAGTTCCAGGTGCACCTGTTATTAAAACCACACTTCCTTTTGGTATATCTGTACTGAATATCTCGTTCAGCCCTTCAATAGTATCAATAAATCTCACAAAATTCCTCCACTTTCTATAATAACGTTGACATAATTAAATTTTATTTATACTATAATGCGATCAATTATCATAAAACATTTTGTTCCTGTCTGGATAAATTTTTGATCTTAAGGATATGTTTTATTGTTTCAATCCCTTTTTCAGTAAGGATATTTTCAGCGTTTATCACTTTACTTTCGAGCATTTGTTTCATTGACATCTCAAGTTCATGAGGTTCAATGTACAGAAGATTGACTATATCCTTTTCTTCCTTAATACCTACGAAAAGGCAATTCAATACTCTTGTATGCAGATTTTCTTTCATATTCAATATTTTTGATAGTGCCAGAAGAACTCTATTATCTTCTGATTCTATCAATATGGTTGCACCTGATAGATTCTGCAAATGGAGTTCCATATCGAAAATATCGATCTTATTTATGCTGATGTTCCTGATCTCAGGGGATAGGACAAAATACCAGAGATCTTCAAGAAAAACAGTCCCTGATACTGATGAATATTCATATTTTTTAGTATATCTCACAATATTGCTCTTTGGTGTGAATGTGTTGGGAATTTCACTTGATGAGAACAAAGATGGCAATGGCAGAGCATTATCGAATGGATTTTCTTCTTTGATATTTTCAAGGTAATAATGGCCCTGTTGTGTTATTTGTGCATTTTCATCAACAAGTTTTCGTATCTTCAGTGTATCAAAAGCACGCTCGAGAACTTCCCCATCAGTTGAAACAAGTGAAATATACCTATTGATGTCCTTTGTTTCTCTTGTAAGAAGACTTAAAAGTCTTGTTTCTTCTTCCTTCAATCCGTCAAAATCCGTATTTGCTCTGAAACCGATCCTTTCAAGCAAATGAGTTCTTATATATTCTATATCTTCAGGATTCCCTGCAAATATCATTGAATAGTTGATATGGGAAGAACCAAAGATTAAATTCTTCTTATAATCGATAGCTATCTCTGCACTATATCCTGTATCTGCTCGTACATTATTTCTTACGGAAGGAGATAGTTCACGGTCCACAGTTTCGATCGATTTGTAAGGGATCATGTTCCAACCGGCACCTGAAGGGAACCAAATATCATTGTCTGTGAAAGCCACAACAGCATTTTTCCATGCCAAGCTATGACTACTCATATTTATCATAATCCGTTGCAGATCGATAACGTATGATAACTTAATTTCCATCTCTCTTCACTCACACATTATAATTGTCTTCCTCTGTAAGCGATCTCATCCACCTCTTCAAAAGATGGTGGTCCTTTGTATCGAAAATTAAAGGATCGATCTGAAGGATCAATCTGGAATCAGATGCCATTATCGAGTCATTGGTCTGTTCCATGAACTTAATAACTGACCTGAGATCATTTTCAAGTATGAGATACTCAAGGCTATCTATCAGTACAATGCCGTCATCTACCTTTTTGATAAAATTATCTATTGTAGGATGAAGTTTGAACAATTCTGCAGGATCTACCGAAGGACATTCTGATCCTTTGGCCTTCGTAAGCCAGACAATGGGCGTTTTTGTAATATTGTACTTGCTCCTTATCTTTGCAGGATTTTCTCTTGTTATGCAAAGTCCAGGTCTTCCTTGCTTGACCATGGTGACGAATATTTCATAAGAAGTATTCAGATCGCCACTATCCTGTATTAGGTACAACTTGCTTCAAGTTTTGGAGTATCTTTTATTTCTCTATTCTCTTCGATAGAAGGAGCAATCAAAAGTCCGCTTAGTTCGGAAATATCCTGAAGTGTGACAACAAGTCCTTTCTTATTCTCGTTCTCCATTATGACAGAGGTTGCTATGTTAAGATCGATACAGTTCCCATCTTTTTTAGATAGTCCTACAATAAGGTTATCCTGATCAGCAAATTCGAACAATTCATTATTGCAAGTTATTGTGGATATCGAATTATCGATAATCTCATCATTGGCATACCCAAGAAGTTTTGTAGCTTTCTCATTAGCCGTAACGATGTTTTGTTCGCTGTCAAGTACAATTGTTGCAATTGGTGAGATCCTGGTAAGCAGATTAAGGTGTTCATTAGCTTTTTTAAGCTCCTCTTCCACGATCTTACGAGCGGTTATATCCTCTCCTGAACAGAGAATTTCCGCTTTGTTCCCGTCCTTATCCTTCAGTTTGATAGCATTCCATGAAAGCACTTTCTTCTGCCCTGACTTTGCAATAATGCTCATTTCGAACACAGAACATTCTTCTGTTTCCACCTCACCTTGAAAGTCGTTAAAGCGTTTTTTTATGAACTCTCTGTCTTCCACAGGGATAAAATTATCAAAATAGTTTATACCGATCAGTTCCTCATCGGAACATTCGAGTATCGTTTTCCCCTTTTTGTTGATCTCGACAATATTCTGATCCTTGTCGATTATTAGTATCATGACACCTGCAACATCGAGATATTTCTGGGCAGTATCCCTTTCTTTGCGTACCATATCCTGTTGTTGTTTCAGCTTCAACAAAGAATGTACCCTTGTCTTCAGTTCCAGCATATCAACAGGTTTGGAAAGGAACTCATCGGCTCCTGATTCAATACCTTTTATCTTGTCTTCTTTTTCAGATAATGCTGTAACAAGAACTACAGGGATGAATTTCGTGCTGTCATCTTTCTTGAGGATCTCACAGGTTCGGTAGCCGTCCATTTTCGGCATTAGGACATCGAGAAGGATCACGTCAGGCTCAAAATCCTTTACTTTTTCAAGGGCTTCAACACCATTAGTAGCCATTGTAAGTTCATAATCACTTGAAAGGTATGCTTCCATTAGCTCAAGGTTCCATGGTTCATCATCGACAACAAGTATCTTTGGAAGCAATTCACTCATATGGTAGACTCCTAAAAAGTAAAGGTATTTCTGATACGATTTTCATCCCTTTGTTTCCCCCTCTTTAATACTGGCCTAAGGAGATTTCATCTTTAAATTGTTATTACTTAAATAAATATGTTACTAGATATAATTGCATATTAAGATAATGTCAATCCTTGCTTAGAAAGATCGTTAGGCCGAAAAGAATAGCTGTCATGAAAAAAATCGTCTTTATCTCTATACTCTTTGCAAGTGCTCCAGCCATCAATGGCATCAGTGCAAGTCCTGCATAGATACAGGTATTATAGACACCCATTGCAATACCCTTTTCTACCTTCATGGAAGCGATAGCAATTGGAAGTCCTACAAGCATCAGACCAGAGCCAGTGCCAATGATGAAAAAACCTAACATCGGGCTATAAATTGTAACTACTATGCCAACGGTTGCCATCAGTATGCCTCTTTTAATGAGCTTTGCATGGCCGGTATCCATATAAGATGCCAGAAGGGATGAGATCATTGTAGATACATAGAGTAGCGAGATCGATATGCCCAGTTCTGTCTTTGAGAGTGTATCGATCCCATATTCGGGATAAAGGGATATAAGAACGCCGCTTGATCCTGCAAGTATGAACGAGATGATCCATATTCCGCGGGTATCCTTTGAGGTGAAAATATGTGACTTTGAGTGTTCTCTTTTACTTACTTTCTTTTGAAGTTCTATTTTTCCCATGGTCCTTGAAGGGACCATAAAAAGGTATATTGCAAAAATAATTGTTAAGAATGTCAAAATAGAAAAAAGAATTATCCCGTTCTTGATATTAGTGTGGACCAAATAACCGGTAACTGCAACACCGGAAGCTAGTCCGGCATTGATGAGAAAGTTGAATTCCCCCATATAACGTGCTCTTTTTGTATAGACTGCCAGCCTTGAATATGCTGCAGGGAAGAATGCACCACATGCAGCCCCTTCAATGAAGCGTGCTGATACGAATATCATGAAGTTATCCGTAAAGATCATCCACAGCCCTGATATAAATGATAGCAAGAGACCAAGACTAACCAATTTCAGATTATCAGTTCTATCACTTAATATTCCAAATGGAAGCATGGTGCTTAATGCTCCGAGGAAGAACGAAGAATATACCAAACTTGAGGAATTTATGCCGTAGATCTGTCCAGTGGCAGAAAGCTCTGGCAGTACGGGTATGACAGCATTTGAAAGTCCCATTATGACTAAAGCGGATGAATAGATCAAGAACCTGTCATTGTCCATAATAGCTGATAATATAATGGAAGATAGATACGTCTTTGTATCTGTATATGATAACTTTTAATGCTCCTTAAAAGAGCTTGTTCATAAAGTAGGACAGTTGCAGTAGTGAGAATGAAGTATGAACGAATGTCTGCATTGGACATTAATTTCTCATTGGAGCCCAGATATCGTTAGTGGAGGATCTCATATTTTTATTGAAAGTATTCTTTTCAACTACAGATACCTTTCCGGACCTATCTTTTATGATGTAATCTCCGGCTTTCCCCTGTAATGTACCTTTAGGAGTTTTCACACTAAAATCGGCAGTCATTCTTAATGCATGACCGACCGGTGTTTTCTGCATCTCTTCATCGGTTGAAGCTGAATTTGTATGCAGATATTTCTTTGATCTACCCATTTTATCCCTCCCTCATAATTATGGGTCATTCATTGCTTATATATTTGTCCTACATACTTAATTATTTGCGAGTGTGTATAATTTTATAGTTATATTTATTCCATTCCTTCCGTCTAACACCTTTATTTCGGATTATTTCATACTATACTATTTATTCCAGGTTGACAAATGAGGATAGAAAGAATCAGGAAATAGCATGAACATTACACTTATTGGCATGTCTGGAGCAGGCAAATCCACGATTGGAAAACAGCTTGCAAAAAAACTTGATCACAAGTTCATAGATATTGACGATCTAATACGAGGAAAGATCGGTACGGACCTGCAAACATTCATAGATGCTTACGGTGACGATGAGTTCATTGAACTTGAAGAACAGATCGTTATTGGACTTCATGCATTGGATAACTATGTTATTGCAACCGGCGGTAGCATAGTCTACTCGGAAAAAGCGATGAAACATCTAAAGGAAATTTCCACGATAGTTTATCTGGATGTGTCTTTTAGTCAGATCGCCAGGCGTATCTCTCCTTCCAAAAGAGGACTTGTTGGTTTTAAGGACAAGGGGCTAAAAGATCTGTATCATGAGCGAAAAAAGTTATATGAACGTTATTTAGACGTTCGGATAAAAATAAAGAAAGGGGAGAAAAAAGGGGATATTGTAGAACGCATCATCTTTTCATGTTCTGATAACGTTTCTACTTCTGGAAGTGTCTAAAATATATGCCGGTTTCAAATTTCAATTCGTTAGTGCCTGAATGGGGGCAGGTATCCTTCCACCGCGTGCTATAAACTTTTCTGAACTGAATTCAGAGACTTTCATGACCGGTGCTCTTCCAAGTAATCCTCCGTATTCCACGCTATCGCCTACCTTTTTGCCCGGAGCAGGTATAAGGCGTACAGCAGTTGTTTTCTTGTTTATCATTCCGATAGCCATTTCATCTGCAATGATGGCTGAAATGGTCGCTGCAGATGTGTCTCCCGGAATTGCTATCATATCCAGTCCCACGGAACAGACGCTGGTCATAGCTTCCAGCTTCTCAAGGCTTAATGCACCCAATTCGACCGCACGTATCATTCCTGCATCTTCGCTGACCGGAATAAAAGCACCACTTAAACCGCCCACATAGGATGAGGCCATTGAACCACCTTTTTTCACAGCATCGTTAAGCAGAGCAAGAGCCGCAGTTGTTCCATGTGTTCCGCAGGCCTCGAGTCCCATGGCTTCAAGGATGGCCGCAACACTATCACCTATTTCCGGGGTAGGTGCAAGGGAAAGGTCGAGAACTCCAAAATCGACATTGAGCCGTCGGGAAACTTCTCTTCCTACCATCTCTCCCATCCTTGTTATCTTAAAAGCGGTTTTCTTGATGGCTTCTGAGATCTCACCAAGGTCCGGGTCTTTCAGTTCGCGTACAGTTGAATTTACGACACCTGGACCACTGACTCCGACATTAATGACACAATCCGGTTCTCCTATGCCATGAAATGCACCTGCCATGAAAGGATTATCTTCCGGTGCGTTTGCAAAGATAACAAGTTTTGCACATCCGATACCATCATCATCTTTGGTTGCTTCAGCTGTCTTTTTGACTATATGTCCCATCATTGCCACAGCGTCCATGTTTATCCCTGCCTTTGTAGTTGCGACATTGATGGATGAACATACTTTTTTAGTACTGGCAAGAGCTTGCGGGATCGAATTGATAAGCTTCAGATCACCAGGAGTTATCCCTTTATGTACAAGGGCACTGAAACCTCCTATGAAATCGATACCTACATCTTCAGCAGCTCTGTCAAGGGTCTTTGCTATGGAAACATAATCCTCAGTGTCACAACTTTTAGCAACGATGGCAATGGGGGTGACAGCAATTCGTTTGTTGGTTATGGGGATGCCGTAAAGGTTCTGAACTTCCTCTGTGGTTCTCACAAGTTCCTTTGCATAACCAGTTATCTTGTTGTAGATATTTTTATTGAGGACATCGATGTCACTATGACAGCAATCACGAAGATTAATTCCCATGGTAACTGTCCTTATATCAAAGTTCTCAGCTTTGATCATGTGGATGGTCTCAAGTATCTCTTCTGGATGAATAAGCATCTTGATCACCTGTTTTATATCCTGTGCATAAAGCGGAAGGCGTCTTCATGCTGTACACGCACTTCAACACCAAGCTCTTCCCCTTTTCCAACCATTGCTTTTTGGAATGCTGCAAGGTCAAAGTTCTCGGAATCCACACCTGCCAGCATGATCATTGTGAACAGGTCTTCCATTATGGTCTGGCTGATATCAACGATATTCACATTAAAATCTGCCATAACTTTTGTAATGCTGGCAACAATGCCTATTTTGTCGATACCGATAACAGTGATTATGAAGCGGGTTGAGGTCATATTTTTATCCTTCTTTCAATGACTTGATAGTTCGTTAGAATGAATGGTTACGTATAAGATGTGATTTATTATAGTTCTTTTCTGTATGAATTGATCAAAAATATATTTAGTTGTAGAGCAGGAAAAGACCTGCAATATAACCGAAATAGACCAGCATGATAACTACACCTTCCCATCTGTCAAGCCGTTTTTTCGTGATCCCGAAAATAATAAGCAAGAGCATGATAACTATCATGAATGGAAAGTCATACATAAGGGATTGGTCAAGGATCGGAATATCTCTTATCTGTGAGGAGAATCCAAGTATGAGTGCAATATCCATTGTGTTTGCACCGAGGATGTTTCCGATGGAAAGGTCCTGGTGCCCTTTAAGGGTTGCAGAAATTGCGGTTATAAGCTCAGGGAGAGATGTTCCAAGTGCTACAAGAGTTAATCCTATTATCATCTCAGGAATACCAAACCAGCGTGCTATCTCGGTGCCTGTGTCCACAAGTATGCGGCTTCCGATGACTACAAGTGTTGCTCCAAGTAAAAAGTAGAAGATATCTGACCGCATTTCGCCTAAAGACAGTTTTTCCCTTTTTTTATCATTCCCATCGAATATTGCGGATTGCAGACGATAGTTATAGTAGAGAAAACCAACGAATATGGTCAGTAGGATAATGCCATCGAAAGAACTTAATGTCTTATCCAATGTCAGTGCTATAAGTGTGAGCGCTGCTATCAGCATGATAGCACCTTTATGAAGGAAAGAGTGCCCATCCACAGGTATTGCCTTTACTGCTATTACCACTCCAAGTGCAAGGCCTATATTGCAGATGGCAGATCCGACCGCATTCCCGATCGTCAGGTCGGTATGACCAAGGTATGCGGCCATTGCAGAAACGGTAAATTCAGGTGCTGTCGTAGCAAAACTGACTATGGTGGCTCCGATTATGATCTTTGGAAGGCCGCTTTTGGCGGAGATGGCCACAGCGGCTTCAATGAACCAGTCCGCACCTTTGGTGATCAGGACAAGGCTTAACAGGAAAAGCAATAGGGTGGATAGCATAATGTTCACCCCTATAGCTTCCCATTAGATTTAAAATGCGTGTATCAGTCTTCGTCAGTGATGACCAGAACAGGTCCGATATTTGCTGCGATAAGCCATCGGGTAATACTTCCAAGGGGTTCGGACCTCAAAGATTCGGAACCCATTATTGTCAGGTTCACATTCTTTTCTTCGGCTATTCTGATAAGGTCCTTTGCAATATCATCATTATCAATTATGATCTTTTCAACCTCTACTCCTGTTTTGTCTGCATTTTCAAGAGCATAGTTCATGTTGGCTTCGATATTCTCCTTTACGATCACCATCATCTTTTCAGCCAGTTCTTTTGGAAAGATGCATTGCAAAGTTTTTTTCCTTTCCACATAGACAATGATCAACTTGCCTGATTCTTTATCCGCGACATGTAGTGCGTGATCGATGACCCTTTTTGAAAGCTGCTTTTCATCAATGGGAACAAGAATGTTCTTATAAGCGATCTCTTCCATGTTCTTTCACCTTTTGATATTATGTCTTTGATCATTTAAGCCATTGTCACTGATACGATTTCCATCGTTCTGTCATTGAAGACCTAATGAAGTCACAGCCAGGACGATCAGTATTCCCAGTCCTACCATTCTCACGGCATGTTTTATGAGACTTTGTTTAGCGAGCTTACCTGAATATACTCCAAGTATTGCAAGAACAGATATGCTGAGTATGATCGCTATCTCAAGTGACAGCGTATCAAATAGTACGAAGGGCATTATTGGTATAAGGGAGCCAATAAGGCTTGATCCGCCGTGTGTAATGGAATCATTCCATATCTTTTTCTTTGTATCACGTTCTAGGGTTGTGGATTCAAGACTTCGTAGAAGGGGTTTTTCCAGTTCTGCAAGATTGCCGTACTCTACCGCACTTTCAGCAAGGTATGAGCCGATACCGTTAGTCAATGCAAGGGCAACGGCACCACCAAGAGCAGCATTGATAATGATCGATGGATCTTCCACAACATGGGATGTTCCTATGACAACACCAAGAACTGCCAGTATCCCATCTATACTTCCTAATATGATGTATCTTCCCTGTTCGTGATCAAGTTTCATGTTCCATATCCTATGGAGAATTTGAACCTTTTTATGTAAAAAAATGTTATAATAGTACTAAAACAATGTCATACTAGTACTAAAACAATGATGTTCTGATCAATTTGGAATGGAAACTTCTCTTGTCTGGGCCATATGCTTGTGCATGGCAGATTCGATTACATATTCTAATTCTTCATCCATAAAAGGTTTCTGTAAATAACCTACAGGGTTTGCAAATGATGCTCTTGTAGTTGTTTCATTGGATGAGTCCCCTGTTAAGAAAATGATTGGGACTGAGCATCTATCTTCTATCTCTAATGCTGTCTCGATACCATCAAGGTTTCCTTTGATAAAAATATCCATTATAATAAGATCAGGAATATTTTCATTGATCATCAATAATGCTTGCTCCCCTGATACTGCATGTCCTGCTACTTTATATCCCATTTCAAGAAGTTTCAACTTGATCATCATGGCGACTATCATTTCATCTTCGACTATCAGGATGCTCTTTTCTTTCATACTACCACCAGTTGAACAGATTGTAAATTGTAAATTCATTACAAAAAAGAAAATGATCCGGAGTATCAACTCCGGTTTTAGTAGTTATGACGTACCCCCATACATCAACACTTTAAACGATCATTTATGCCAGACACATGATTTTCCTTCACCCTCATGACTTGACATGATCGTGACTTCCTTCTTTGACTCCCACAACCCATGAACGTTGCAGCTTGCCAGCGCATCTAACTTCATTACAACAGATTTGCTGCCACATTTTCCACAAACATTTACACCACGAATGTTGCATACCTGATAGGCATGGATACCCACAATTTCTTCTGTTGGTTCAACAGTAAATGTTGCTTCAGCTTTCTCATCGGAAGGTGATAGTTCTACCCTGCCGATCTTTATATCCCCGAGCGAGAGTTCGATCCATTCTATATAGTGTTCATCCTGCATAACGTGTGGTAATTCCCCCACTTTTACAGTAACTTCGAATGAACCTTTTGCGGTCATCACTTCATCAGCTTCGATAACAGGTACATGTTTCTGTTCTGTTTCTGTGATGTTTTCCGGGTCTTTAAGTCGGTTGATTACTTGTTCACTCATAAGATCACCCATTACTTCATTATTTTATACGATATTTGAAAATATATAAGTTGCCAGCAAAATGCTGGCAACACTTCTCACATGTTCAGAACCTGTAATTCTTGACCGAGTGGTAGAGTACCACAAAGAAGAATACAAGAATTACTGCCAGCAATCCAAAATACTGTACTGGATCCCAGACGAATTGCATGGTTCCTGTCCCTTCCCAGCCCACAAGGACCGTTCCCTGAATGATTACCGGGACTACGATACAGATACCTGCCAGTATGAATATGAACAGGATATCGAATATCGTCATGAACATGCTTCTTTCTGTCTTCATTTCGCTTGCCATGTCTTTCTCCCCTTCAGTCGTAATACTTAAAGTCGTACATGTGTTCCTTGATGGACTTGTACACTCTGATACATCCGATCGTTTCTATCCCAAGCAAGAGTACTATGAAAATAATGTACAATGGGAGTACTGTAGTGATCTCGGGTACTTCTCCTGATCTCCATATTACGGAGACTATCCTATAGACGATGAACGTCTCAGAGAAATACAGCAATCCTAGGAGCAGAATAATTACTCCTGCATCCTGTTTCAGCTTGTTGTTATATAGTGCTTCATCTGCCATGATATATTCCTCCTGTTCACCTCTTATGTGCAGGTTCAGGCCATCCAAGGTCCTCTCCCCAGTCGTGTTTTGCGTCTATGCTCCTGTATCTCCATGAGAAGTAGAAGTAGGCTATCACGTAGAACAAAAGTCCGAAGATCAGGTTGTAACTGTATCCCCAGTTAAGTGTAGACATGATCACGATCGCCAGGAATATTGTGAAATATGCCAGATAAGGTTGCAGAGGTCCGACAAACGGGCGAACCTTCTTGCTGTGTTCCGGGAACATCTTCCTGAAGCGTATCAGGGAGAATGGGATCATCACGTAGCATACCAGTCCTGATGTGATGGAGAAAGTAATGATCTGGTCCAGGTAACCACTGTATGCAAAGGCAACAGCAATTGGCATTGTGAAAATGACTGCCCTGTATGGCGTGCTGTATTTTGTGTGTACTGCAGCGAACCAGTTGGTCAGGAAATGATCTCTTGACAGGGCAAACCATGACCTTGATGAATCACAGACAGTACCGTTGGCACTTGCAAGACAGGTGAATAGTGTACCTACTGCAAGGAATGCAACCAGGAATTTAACACCGCTCTGGTTTGCTGCTTCAAAGAGTGGATATACTGAAACACCGAGTTCTGCGGTTGGAATAAGACCTGCACAGACGTAGAGTGTCATACCTGCTCCGAGGAGAAGGGTGATCATACCTGCCTGCTGTCCAAGAGGAATAGCTCTTGTTGGGTGTTTACATTCCTCAGCACACATTGCTGCTCCTTCGATACCAAGGTAGAACCATGGTCCAAACTGCAATGCGGCGAAAACTCCGATAAATCCGTTAGGTATAGCTCCTGAAATAAGGTATTCCGGATGCCATGTTCCGCCAATTCCACCAATATTCATAAAGAAGAATGCTATAATTGCTATCAAAGCTGTGAATGTGAGCGCAAAGTTAAGATTAAGTGCTGCTACAACTCCACGATAGTTCATAAATGTCAAGGCCGCGATAACAAGCAAAGTTACCGGAAATGTTTGTATATCCGGGAAGATCGATTGTGCTATCGATGCTACAACAATAGCATCAGCAGCTTCCAGGGCAATATATTCCATATAAACAGCAAGACCTACAATGGCCGCCGCACCGGGTCCTACGAATAATCTTGCCCAGTCGTACGGTCCACCGGCAAGTTTCGTGGATGAACCTAGTTCACTGGCACACAGTGAAACCATTACATACATAGTACCTGCAACCAGTAGTGCAAAGAGTGAACCGAGTATACCACCTTTTGCAACTGTGAAGTTCCAACCCATGTATTCGCCGACCAACACGATACCGACACCAAGTGCCCATACATGATATGGACGCAGTGTCTTTACCAGTTCGACTCCATTTGAATTTTCTGACATTTGTTCTCCTCCTGTAGCATTACTTGTTGGATACTTTGCTTGCGTCCAACAACATCCAGCCGATCAAGGCAAAACATATGAGGTAAATTACCCCGTTTATTAAAGTCCACATATCCATTTTGAATGCCCCCTTAGCATCTTGTTTGACTTTTTATTTTGATGTTTATTTGTCTATTTAAATAATGACAAATGGCGTTATAAAAAAAAACCAGCGATCTCTCGCTGGTAAAAACGTCATTGCGAATTTCAGGGTTAGAATGTAAGACCGAAGTCTTCGAGTTTCCTTCTTGCACCCTCGTAGACTTTGACATACTCGTCAGTTGGTGTAACGGTTGCAACGTCGTAACAGTCCTGGAATCTCTTACCCTCAGGAGCATTTGCGTAGTTGCCTTCGTAGGAGCTGACGATGTTGTTAACAACAGCGTTCACGGAGTCGATGTCCATACCTGCTGTTGCACGTGCGACTTCTCCCATCATTCTTGCTTCCATACCGGTTGTCTTGTCAGTGATGACACCCTTTGCTGCTGCGACACCTGAGAGGATCTCACGGCCGGATGCTGTGTCAGTTACGGACTGTGCTGCTGCTTCGAGGAGGCACATTTCGGTACATGGACCTGCACATGGATAGTACTGGTTACCTGTCATAAGGTCTGTGAACTCACTGATAGTTGCACATGCCCATCCTGCGATCTGGAGGGTTTCTCTGGTGTTGGTGGATCCCCATCTGATGTGAACAGGACCATCAAGGTGCCAGCTTGCACTGCTCATTACCATGGAGTTAATGCTACTTGCAACGTCTACAATTGTTGTTTCTTCAATACCACCAGCGTATCCGCCGAAGATAGGCATCTGTTCATCCATGATGATGTCGCTGTTACCCTTGTAGTGTGCGATAACTGCGATTGCATCGAGGTCGATCTTAAGCTCGTTGAGCTGTGATACTTCGTGGCTGTCACTTGTTACCTGGCCGCCGACACAGTCGGAAGCGATATTTCCCTGAGCGGACAGGGAAGTCTCAGGTCCCTAAACAGCCATACCAGGTCTGCCAGCCATTGCTGCTGCGTTCTTGATGAGCCTTGTCTCGGACTTTGCTGCGAGGATCTCGTATGGGCTGCCTGGTATAGGTGGCTTACCACGGATCGTCATCATGACACC
>NZ_JAUVEY010000045.1:0-13996 GCF_030594565.1 Methanococcoides sp. | reverse complement strand
TGTAACTATCACAGGGGCTTTTGATGATGCATGTGCCTCATTCTTTGGTGGGATCGTTGTGACGGACAACCGGACGAACGAGCTGGTCAAACGCACTGAAAAGGAGATGGATGTGGTTATCTTTGCACCGGACAGGCAGTCCTTCAGTTCACAGACGAATGTGCATAATTCAGAACTGCTGGCTCCCTGGGTGGATATAGCCTACGATCTCGCACTTGATGGGGAATATGAAAAGGCTATGACGCTTAACGGTTTCCTTTATTGTGGCGCTCTTGGTTTTAGCACTGATATTATGATGGAAGCATTGAAATGCGGAGTGAAGGGAGTAAGTTTATCCGGGACGGGTCCTGCATATTGTGCTCTTGTCGACCGGAATATGGCAGACACTCTGAAGAAAGTGTGGGACGATCTTGGGACAAGCGGAAAAGTGATAAAGACCAAGATTAATAATGAAGGATTAACTAAACCTTAATTTGCAGTGGAGACCATGACCGCAATAGAAGAAGTCCGCAATAAGATCGAACAGATCGACTACGAGATCATAAAACTTATTGGAGAGCGTATCGATTGTGCGACTGATGTTCTTGATGTAAAAAAGAAAGAGCATATGTCTATCAATGATGGTACGCAGAACCATGTGGTACTCGACAGAGCCACAAATGCAGCAACCGAAAGGAACCTTGATTCAGGCGCAGTGAAAGAAATATTCGAGATCCTTATCAGAATGAGCATTGAGCGCCAACATGAACTTAGTGGGGAAGGCAATCTTCCCTGAAGGAGAAAAAAATGGTAGATATTTCAATATTAATGGGGTCTGAATCAGACCACGCAATAGCAACCCGAGTTACAGCTGTCCTTGAGGATACCGACTACTCTTTTGAAGTAGAAGTTATTTCAGCACACCGTGACCCTGAAAAACTTGAAGAATATATTGCTAAGAGCGATGCAAATGTTTTCATTGCGATCGCAGGTCTTTCTGCAGCACTCCCGGGTGTCATTGCCTCTAAGACCATGAAACCTGTTATTGGTGTACCTGTTAGTGCAAAACTCGGAGGGCTTGATGCACTCTTATCCATAGTTCAGATGCCACCAGGAGTTCCTGTCGCAAGCGTCGGTATCGATAATGGTGCCAATGCCGCAAAACTTGCTATAAGAATACTTGATCTTTTTGACTGAAAAGAACCTGGCGGAAAAAGGCACTACCTTTTTCCATCATTTTGCTTCACAAAACATTGAGCATATAAATATTTTTATTTATATTTTAAAGATACTGGCTAAAAATAATTCCAAGATAGTACTCAATCTCTATCTTCTTTTATCTTTCCTTCACCATCATATTTCCTAGGCAATTCTAATATATATTGATTTATTAATATATATGTTTAAAGTAATGAATAACATGTATCAGGTTAGTCAAAAATAGTTAAATATATTTAGTTGAATGCCTCTAGTATAGTATTAACTAAAATTCTCTAAGATATCACTCTATATCATAATTCATGTAAAGGCTTCATATCATACTGTTTAAATGTGAGTAAACCATGGAAGACGAAATGACTGCTACGGAAGAAACCGAACTTTTCGGTGATGATTTTAACACTACAAGTTCAATAGATGTGCCTGAACTTATGATAGATCAGGTCATCGGGCAGGAGCATGCTGTCGAAGTTGTGAAAAAGGCAGCCAGCCAGAGACGTCATGTCATGATGATAGGCACTCCAGGTACCGGAAAATCAATGCTTGCAAAAGCAATGGCTGAACTTTTACCAAAGGAAGAGCTTGAAGATATAATGACATACCCCAATCTGGAGGATAATAATAACCCAAAGATAAGGGAAGTGCCTGCCGGAAAGGGAAGGGAGATCGTCCTGGCCCACAAGATGGAGGCTCGCAAAAAGGCTCAGTCACGTAACATGATGATGATGTTCCTTGTGTTAGGCATCGTCATGTACTCGTTCTACGTAGGGCAGTTGCTTTGGGGTATCATCGCTGCGATCATGATACTTATGCTGACACGCCAGTTCATGCCAAAGGAAGAGCTCATGATACCAAAGCTCGTTGTTTCCAATTATCAGAAAGAGAAGGCTCCATACATCGATGCGACCGGAACACACGCAGGTGCACTCCTCGGCGATGTAAGACACGACCCATTCCAGTCAGGTGGTCTTGAAACACCTGCACATGACAGGGTCGAGAGCGGTGATATTCACAAATCACACAAGGGAGTACTCTTCATTGATGAGATCAATACTCTTAGACTTGAATCCCAGCAGAGTCTTCTAACAGCATTACAGGAGAAGGAGTATGCGATTACCGGGCAGTCAGAACGCAGTTCAGGTGCTCTGGTAAAGACCGAACCTGTGCCATGTGATTTTATCATGATAGCAGCAGGTAACCTTGATGCAGTGGAGAAAATGCATCCTGCACTTCGCTCACGTATAAAGGGGTATGGATATGAGGTATTCATGCGTGATTCCATGGAAGATACACTTGAGAACCGTAAGACACTCGTTCGTTTCGTGGCACAGGAGGTCGTACGTGATGGCCACATCCCGCCATTCGATAAGGGCGCAGTGAAAGAGGTTATCAGGGAATCGAGAAGAAGGGCAGGCAGGAAAGGTCATCTTACTCTGAAGTTCCGTGACCTTGGTGGTCTTGTAAGGGTTGCTGGAGACATTGCCCATTCCGAGAATGCGGAGATCACTACTGCAACACATGTTCTTGCAGCAAAGAAGATAGCACGTTCCATCGAACAGCAGCTTGCAGACAGTTATCTCGAAAGGCGTAAGGATTACCAGCTTTTCGACAAGCTGGGCTCTAGTGTGGGACGGGTCAATGGTCTTGCGGTAATGGGTGGTGATTCCGGTATCGTCCTTCCTATCATGGCCGAAGTGACGCCTACGCAATCTTCCGCTGGAGGTCATGTGATCGCAACAGGTATGCTGAAGGATATTGCAAAGGAAGCTGTCCAGAACGTTTCAGCTGTTATCAAGAAAGTGACCGGAGAGGATATTTCCAATCATGATATCCACATACAGTTCATAGGCACATACGAAGGTGTGGAGGGTGACAGTGCATCGATATCTATTGCAACCGCTGTTATCTCTGCACTGGAGAATATTCCTATTGACCAAACCGTTGCTATGACAGGTTCACTATCTGTAAGGGGCGATGTACTCCCTATCGGTGGGGCTACCTACAAGATAGAGGCAGCAGCTCAAGCAGGTATCAAGAAAGTGATCATACCTAAGTCCAATGAAGCGGATGTCCTTATCGAGGATTACTATAAGGATAAGGTCGAGATAATCCCAGTTGCAACAATAGCGGAAGTCATCGAACACAGTCTTGTGGGAGAGGATAAGGCCGGTATTGTTGAAAAGCTCAAGAACATGAGCAACAAAAAGATCGATCTTGCAGCAAGGAGCAAAAAGGTCGCAGGTAGTGACGATGTCTGAAGTTGGGTTTTACGATGTCAGAATGATCGATGCAACATCCACATCGATCGTCCTTGACAATGGCAATATCGAGGAAATATCGGTCAATTACAGCAAAGGTTGTGGTGCTCGTGCTTTATGTGGTGGGTCATGGGGCTTTACCACTGCAGAAGGTGAGTTCGACCTTAAAGCGGCCATCGATTCCGCTTCAGAGCTTGCAGCACAGATGAATAATATCTCTCCAAAGGATGAAGTAAAGCTTAAGCCCGTGGAAAAGCCTGTTATAAAGAACATCCCTACTGCAAAGATCGATCCTGCAGATGTTCCTATTGAGGAAAAGGTACAGTTATTGAAGGACATTGAAGACCATGCAAAGATGGATGGTGTCAGCAGTACTTCAGCAGTCTATTCCGAAGCTTCCGTAAATGTTCATTATATTAGTTCCGAAGGGATCGATTGCGAATACAGTCTTATCCGAACCGGATTTGCCATAAGTGCTGTTGCTACTGAGAATGGTTCATATCAGGTGGGGAGGGAAAGCCGTTTTGGAGTATGTGGTTTTGAGCTTTTTGAAGAGAACGATGCTCTTGCACTTGCAAGATCTGCCGGAGAGACAGCAGTTGAGCTGCTTGGAGCAGAACAGGCAAAGGGAGGCACATTACCGGTCATACTTGACCCCGAACTTGCAGGCGTATTTGCACATGAGGCAGTAGGGCATGCATCAGAAGCAGATCTTGTGCTCGAAGGAAGTTCCATTCTGGCAGACCGTTTGGGAGAACAGATAGCATCCCCTCTGGTCAATATCATTGATGATCCTACATTACATGAATATGGATACTATCCCTTTGATTCCGAAGGTGTCATGTCTTCAAAGACCACGATAATAAAGGATGGAGTACTCAATTCATATTTGCATTCAAGGGAGACCGCACAGGCCCTTGGTGGAACTCCGGGAAACAGTAGAGCACAGGGTTATTCTGAACCGGTTGTTAGAATGAGCAATACTTACATTGATAATGGCGATTCGAATTTTGATGAAATGCTTGAAGAGATTGGCAACGGAATGTACCTGACAGGCTCAAGAGGCGGTCAGGTGAACACTGGAGAGGGTATCTTCCAGTTCAACGCCGAGAAAGGTTATCTTATTGAGAATGGGGAAGTTACAAGATTGCTCCGCGATGTATCCCTTTCAGGCAAGACCCTCGAGATATTGAACAATGTCACATTGGTTGGTAATGATCTCAAGATGCACTCTGGAAGATGTGGAAAAGGTGGCCAGCTTGCACCGGTATCGGATGGTTCTCCTCATATATCCATCTCAAAGGCATTGGTAGGGGGAGTCTGATATGTTCGAACATGCACAGAAAACTATTGAGCTTGCTGAAAAACTGGGTGCTGATGAAGCAGAGGTATATATTTCCTATAATCACTCTATTTCCGCAGATATCAGGAAGAATACCATCGAGTCGGCAAAAGAGAATGTCAGCCAGGGAATTGGTATACGTTCGATAATCAACGGCGCGGTTGGTTTTGCAAGTACGAACAATGTGGGTCGTATCGAGGATGTGGTGAACATCTCAGTGTCTTCTGCAAAAGTGAGGGACAGTGATCCGGAATGGACTTCACTACCATCAAATGCGAAATATCCTGAGGTCTCAGGTACATATGACAAAAGGATTAGCAAGATCGGTCTGGACGAATGTATAGGTCTCACAGGAAAGATGATCGAAGGTGCATTATCAGTACCTGGTGTCAATACAACCTCCGGAAGCTTTTCAACATCATTCAATAAACACCTCATCATGAATACGAATGGTGTGGAGATCGTCGATGAAGGTACCGGTGTTTCCGGTTTTGTGGATGTCATCACTACTAAAGGAGATATCTCAACAGCTTATGATTTTGAAGTTTCGAGATCACTTGATATCGATGTTTTTGGCATAGGCGCAAGTGCTTCAAGTCTTGCCATCAGATCACAGGACGGTATTTCCATAGAACCGAAGAAGACGGACGTCATTCTGCATCCGTTTGCGTTCTCCGATATTTTTGAGAACACATTCGAACCATCCATAGATGCGGATAATATGCAAAAAGAACGCTCTTCACTAATAGGCAAGAAAGGAGAGATCATTGCTACATCGGATCTGAACATTATTGATGATGGATTGCTTGAGGGTGGAATTGAGACCTCCATATCCGATGAAGAAGGAACTCCATCCCAGAGGACTCCGATAATTGAAAAGGGTATCTTCAAGTCTTTCCTCTATGATAATTATACGGCAGGAAAAGATAATACTTCCAGCACAGGAAACGGAATGAGGCATTCTTATGTATCTTCTCCTTCGGTAGGCCCCAGAAACCTTATCGTGGAATATCCTTCAAGTGATGTGATCGCAGATACCGATGAGGGTGTGTTCATTAATACGGTCATCGGTGCACATACGGCAAATGCGATATCTGGAGATTTCTCGGTAGAGGCCAGAAATGCATTTACTATCAAGGATGGGCAGATCGATAAACCGATAAAGTCCCTGATGTTATCGGGCAATATATTCGAGATGCTGAACAAGATCACAGGTGCAGGCAGCGATGTCCGTAAAGTGGGAGGTACTGTAGTGCCATCTTTGCGAATCTCGGAGATGAGTATTGTAGGCTGAAATCGAGTGATCACAGAACAATATAAACTACTATCGGAATTATTATATATTACTCATTACAATAATGATGTGATATATTTAATTTCATCTGCCCAGTAATCTATATACTTTGGTAGGGACAATATGACCAACATTGAAGTAAAAAGATCAGATGTTCTGCTCTTTAGGTGGTAATATGGCTGAGAATGACAGAATAAGAATACTCGTAGTCGACGATGAACCTGATAATGTCGAATTACTTACTGCATATCTATCGTACGACTATGATATAGTTCCAGCATACAGTGGAAACGAAGCTCTTCAAATACTGGCTGACTCAGAGCAGGTCTATCCTGATCTTGTTTTGATGGATATCATGTTAAAGGACGGTATGGATGGAGTGGAAGCTGCTAATCAGATCCATATCAAATATGAGATACCTGTAGTCTATATCACAGCTTATGCCGATGATAGTATCATGCAAAGGGCAAAGTTAACGGAGCCTTTTGGATATATACTCAAACCATTCGAGGAAAGCGAGCTTCGCACGAACATAGGGATCGCACTTTATAAGCATAAGATGGAAAGCAAGCTTAAAGAAAGCCAAAAATGGCTTACTGCGATCTTAAACAATACTGGAGATGCTATGATCGCAACTGATAAAGATGGGTTGATAAAATTCATCAATCCCTTTGCAGAAGCCCTTCTCGGCAGGAAACAGATGGATATCCTTGGCAAACCGCTGAATGATGTTTTCTGTGTCGAAAGTGAAGAACCCGGTGTTACTGTCGATGATCCTGTTAAGAAGGTGATCCGCGAAGGCATGTTCTATGGACTTGCAAATCAGACACTTCTTGTTACAAAGGACGATACAAGAGTTCCTGTTGACATTATAGGATCTCCGATAAAAGGGGAGAACGAGGATGTTATGGGGATATTGATAACTTTCTGTGATATTTCTGATAGAAAGCGCATCGAGAACCTGATTTATTCGAAAGCTTCAGAATCGGGTTTCTAAGTTCAGTTCTAGTTGATGTCGAAGAAGGGTTTCAGCCTCGATTTCGACATTTTTTTGCTTAGTTAATTACTTCAGATATTTCTTGTTCACATTCGAAAGAATGCCGGATTCTTCCAATTCCTTTATTTTTGCTGAAACATCAGATTTTGTTATCCCTACTTTGGGAATGGCCGTTTCAGACACTGGTTTTTCTGAAGAGCTACTCGACATAGTGGGATTATCGTTAACAGTACCTGTATCATTGATCTTTTCGGGTTTCATTTCTTCGAGGATGGTTGACATTTTTGCCTTTGCTTCTATGTGATGGCCTCTTTTAACTGCAACATAGGAGACTGAAATTATAGTAAGTAATGGTATTGCAAATAGAAGAAATTTCACAGGGGAACCTTTTGATTCGGTCTTAACAACTGGGATAGTACTTTCTACATCCTCTAAAACCTCAAGTGATGGAGAAGGCCTGTTTGTATCAGGAACAACAATATTTTCTGTTAAAGGAGAGTTGTTTGTATCTGCAGCTGTCGTTTCCTTTTGAACAGTTTCGACTATTGCAAATGATGAGTATATTTCAGAAGATGTAGCTTCGTAATAGATATATTTATCGTCTTCACCTATTTTATAGGTGGGCAGAATGTTCCAGCTACTACCTTTATATATGCTCATCCTTACAGAAAATTCAGGTACATTGTTCTCTTTAAGCCATGTTTTCTCTACTCTGAAACCAATAGAAGAATCAATGATCCTTTTTTCAAATCCGTGATCACCTAACCAGATATTGATATTCTTATATACTCTTCCTTCCGGTGACTTGGACACAAGATTTGAGGTCGTATTTAGTGATTCGACTATTGCTTTGACATCACCAACGGTCAAGTCGGCTGTGACATTGATGTAAGTAATATCAATCACTTCGGTGAACGTGAAGGTTTTTTCTATATCATTAACAATATACCTGGTCGCAACAGCTTTCACTAAGATGTTCTCATATCTCTCACTGGTGACGCTGCTTCCTCCGCCACCGCCACTACTTCCAGAACTGCTAGAACTGGTTGTGTCAGTAGTAGGTGTTGATACTGTGATGTAGTCTGAAATATAGGTAAAGTTGTCATATTTTGCATTGCTGACATTCAGAGATACATTGTAAGTTCCTGCAGTGACATATGTATGAGAAGGATCAGGTTCTGTTGAAGTGTTACCATCACCAAAGTTCCAGAACCAACTGGTCTCATTTATTGACTGTTCCGTGAAATACACTGTCAATGGGTAGCTTCCAGTTATCGGGGCAGCTGTAAAACTGGCGATAGGTTTTGAAAGAGCAATAACGGTTATGAAATTTTCTTTGAGAATGTAGTCTGAACCATCATCATTGGATACTTTCAATGATACATTGTAGCTGCCTGGAGTTGTATAGGTGTGAACCGGTTCAATTTCGTTTGAAGTATTCACATCTCCAAAATCCCATTCCCATGTAAGTGCATTGGAAGAATTGTCTTCAAATCTCACAGAAAGTGGTTCTGTGCCAGCAGTTACATTCGATGCAAAATCTGCAAAAGGGGGTACAAGTGCTACAACAACGATATAATTGTTCTTAGTAACAGTATCTATACCATCACTGTTGTTCGCTGTCAAACTTACATGATATTTACCCGGTTCAGCATAAGTATGCACAGGATGCTGGGCATTTGCATCATTACCATCACCAAAAACCCACACCCAACTTTCAGCTGCTGTAGAACTATCAATAAACTGCACACTCAATGGCTGTTTACCTAAAGTAACATTGGATGTGAAATTTGCAGTTGGGGGATTTTTAGTAGTTGCACTGGCATTAGTCCATGATGCATTTATGTTCCCGGAAATGTCAACTGTTTTAGTACTGAAGTCATACTTTGTGTTAGCAGCAAGTCCAGTTGCATTATAGAAACTCGTATCGTTCGACACATTCGTCTGGAACACATTGTTAAGGTAAAGCATTGTGTGATTGAAATCCTGATCAATTGGATTGTTCCAAGTCCAGTTTATCCATGTTATTTCTCTGCCTGATGTGGTGAGATCAGTTACACTGGCTGGAGGCAGAGTGTTCAGCGTGCTGGCACTATCATTGATCCAGGTCGAATTGATAATACCGACAGTGTCCACAGTATGAGTACTGATATTATACTCAGTATTGTCAATCAATCCGGTAGCATTGTACGATGCACCGGTCATGTTCGTCTTGAACACACCATCCAAATAGATCATGGTGTAGTTGAAGTCACCATCTGAAGGATTAGTCCAAGTCCAGTTGATCCATGTGGAACCTTTGCCAGATACAGATAGACCGGTCACACTGGCAGGTGCAATGGTATCAATACTGAAATTGACCATTGAAGAACCATTGTTTCCTGCGATATCCTGTGCGATCACGGTTATATCATGAATTCCCTCTGGCAGTGTTAGTGACCGGTTTCCACTAAACGTGGTATCGCCAGTATTATTGATATTGTACCACCATTTTGCAATATCCTCATTGGCAGTAGCATTAAGCCAGAGCGTACTGGAAGTATAATTATGGTTTTCTTCTGGTACATCAATGGTGACTATTGGTGCAATGGTATCAAGAGTAACAAGAGTAGTTGCTGTATCATTTGTCCATGATAAATTGATATTACCTGAAATGTCAACTGTTTTAGTACTGAACTCATATGTCGTGTTATCCAAAAGTCCTGTCAGATTATAGAAACTCGTATCATTCGAAACATTCGTTTTGAACACATTATCAAGGTAAAGCATTGTGTGATTGAAATCTGTATCATTTGGATTGTTCCATGTCCATTTTATCCATGTTATTCCTATGTCGGATGCAGTAAGCTCAGTTACACTGGCTGGTGCAATTTCATCACTACTGAAAGACCCGGATAACACAATTGCAAATGGTTGTGGACCCTGGGGAACATTTGTACCGTTTACTGTTACTGTGTACCATCCCGTTGAAGGGGATAATAGTTCCACATGTTCAACGTTGTTTGTATCATCTCCACCGTTTCCTAAATAGTTGCCATCAGGGCCTGTAATATTTAGATCGAGATTATTTACCAGAGTCTTGCCAACAAAAGCTGTAGCTGGTTGATCGGTCCATACCAGAGTTGCTTTAAAGGGAACTGAACTGTTGTTCAGATGATAGCTGACACTCCAGGAATCAGTTAAACCAAGACTTATATTATCATGGTACTGCATTGCTCGTGGTGATGATGGGAAAAGAGAACTTTCAAGATCTACGCGACCCCAACCCTGTGCAATACTGGATTTACCCATATCGGCTGCACCATTGATCAACGTTGCTTTCAATAAGGCAGCCGTTGGGGAAATTGATTCATTATCAACATAGTACTGTCTCACAAGAGCAGCAGTTCCTGCTGTTAAGGGGGTTGCCATGCTCGTCCCACTCATATAAGTGTAATCAGTGCTATAAACGAGGGAGGAAGCAGTGGAACTAATAACTGTGCCCGGAGCTACCACATCGGGTTTAATTCGATTGTCATCGGTTGGGCCTCTACTGCTAAAAGAAGCAATATCATCGATGTTATCTGATGAAGTGCCTTTATCCGGTCTGTAATTCTCTGATGCACCAACTGTTAAGGCATTTTTTGCTGTTCCAGGGGGGGTTAATTTATTAGTTATACCTCCTTCGTTACCGGCTGCAAAAACGATTAGTAAGTCTGGATTATCCCACATAAAACTATCAACATATTGTGAACTATCTGTATAGTTTCCATATTGATTTGAATTATTGCTACCCCAACTATTGCTGTGTACCTTTGCACCAGCATCATAAGCCTGTTGAAAAAGTGAATACAGATTTGTTGGTATATGTAAGCGACCTGATGTCAGTTTCGGATTTGTACCATCATACTGTAATGCCTGAAAAACAAGCCTTGCTTCAGGTGCCATTCCTGAATATAAGCCAGCAGAAAGATTACCATTTCCGAGGACTGAACCTGCAACATGTGTACCATGCCCGTGATTATCTTCCGCACCGGTATCGTTATACTCTTCCCACCATGCATCTAATGTATCAATCCTTCCCTCAAGGTCATCATGCATGGATGCATCATTAAAACCGGTGTCCAATCCGGTATCAGCAACAGCAATTATCTGGCCACTACCGGTCAAACCATGTGTGTTCTGTACGGTGGAAACATTTAGTATACCTGCTGCAACATCATTCAGGACAACGGGTTGCACATATCTATCCACCCAGCTTACACCATTGATAGCCGCAATATCAGTAATCGAAGATTGGTTGATCCTGACCTTGAGTATGCTTTCACCATTGTCAAGTATTTTACCACCAATAAATATGACATCGTTTGAAACATACTCGTTGCATCCAGCATCGAAAAGCATTACCAGAACATCTTCCTTGCCGTTTTGCTTAGAACCCGACGAAAGGGTAGAGCTGACTCGGTATGAAGGGTCGTAGAAACCGATCCATTGAACAGAATCCAGATTCTCTAGTTCCGCTTTCACTGAAGTGTTCATTCGTACAATAAAAGCATTGTTCGGAACATAACTGAAAATAACAGCTCCCGTGCCCCTTACATCCTTTTTCCATTCTTCAAGGATCAAACCTTTGAACTGAACAATGTAATAGTCCTCTGGTTTAGTGGGTAATGGTTCAATGGAGCTGAGACTTGAAGACGAAAGTGAAGAAGGAGGCACTGCGTCCGTACTGAACTGAGCATTTTTAAGTATGATATAATTCTCGCTGGGGGACCCACTTTGCGATGATACCTCCAAAGCTAATGCAGAAACTGAAAAAATTGCTGCGATCATAGCAACGATTGCGATCTTTAAGATCATACCAGAAAGATCAATGCTATTTTTTTGCAATTTCATATTCTACCACCAGATGCTTTCAAGATCCCCTATGTTCATCAAAAGCTACCGCTTCTTAACTACTCATTTATTATGCTGGGATGCGTATATATAACTTCCTTTAAAAGTTCAGACTGATGCGCATAATCATAATGAGGGTATGTCTTTCGAATTATATACTTTTAATGAAATATAATATAAATTTTATTATAATACATAAATTATGTGATAATGAAGCTAACTTCAACATATCTTCTAAAACAAAACCAAAAAGAATATCACGTCACAAACATACATGAATAGTTATGAGTGGGGAAGTGAAATGGCAGCATGTTCCTGTGGATGAGGTTCTTGCATTACTTGAGACCGATAGAGAGGGACTTACTGCTGAAGAGGCGCAACTCCGCCTTTCAAAATATGGTTTTAATGAGGTCGAACTAAAGAAAAAGGAAAGTTCGATCCATCGTTTTGCAAGGCAGTTCGCAAGCCCTCTTATCTATGTCCTGCTCCTGGCAGCACTTGTCACTTTTTTGCTCCGGGAGTATGCTGACACGACCGTGATACTCGGAGTGGTTCTCGCAAATGCTGTCATCGGATTCATTCAGGAAAGAAAAGCAGAAAATGCCCTTGAATCTCTTGCAAAGATGCTGGTCCCTGAGACAAGTATACTAAGAGAAGGGCAAAGAATGATAGTGCCCAGCAGGGAACTTGTAGTAGGTGATATTGTTTTGATGGAAACGGGAGCCCGAATTCCTGCTGACCTTCGACTTATTCACAAAAAAAATCTTCGCATCGATGAATCAATGCTCACCGGAGAATCCACAGCCGTTGAGAAATATACAGATGCCATTGAAACTAAGAACCTTCCACTTGCCGAAAGAAAAAATATCGCTTTTGCAGGCACACTTGTAACCCAGGGAAATGGTATAGGTGTTGTAGTAGCAACCGCTTCTGACAGTGAGATCGGAAAGATATCGGAACTTATAAAAAAGACAAAACAGCTCTCCACGCCCCTTGTAAGAACGATAGACAATATGGGCAAAAACCTTGCTGTCGTAATTATTTTGGTTGCAATACTGACATTTGCAATTGGTAAATTTCGGGGACTTGGTACTCTGGATCTCTTTTTTGCTTCCGTAAGTCTGGCTGTCGCAGCAATTCCAGAAGGATTGCCCGCACTCATCACGATCACACTTGCTATCGGAATAAAGAAGATGGCAGCTCGAAATGCCATTATTCGTACAATGCCGGCGGTCGAAAGTCTTGGATCGGCAACGGTGATCTGTTCGGATAAGACCGGCACACTTACAAAGAATGAGATGACCGTCCGGAAGATATACACGGATGAAGGTGTTTTCAGTGTTACAGGTCTCGGATATGAGTCAGAGGGCGATATCGAGCTTAATGGAAAGAAAATAGATCCCTTTGATCATCGGGCATTGCTTGAAACATTAAAAGCAGGTGCACTTTGTAATGATGCTTATCTGCGTGAAGAGGGGGGCATCGATGGTGACCCTACCGAAGGAGCACTTCTTGTTTCAGCATCAAAAGCTGGCAAGTTCTACATTCCCAGGGTAGATGAGATTCCGTTTGAATCGGAAAAAAGATTCATGGCAACACTTCATCAAGATGATGCTGGCAATTCATGGGTATATGTAAAAGGCTCTCCTGAGATCATCTCCAAACTTTCCAGCATGCAATTCAATGGAAAGGATTTCTCAAGGATAGATCCTGAAAAGATACTTCTTGTTGCCGAAGACATGGCATCCGAGGGGCTTAGGGTTATTGCAACTGCATATCGGAAGCTAGAAAGAGGGAAGACCGAACTTGAAGATGTTGATATTGATGAACTCATCTTCCTCGGATTGCAGGGTATGATCGACCCGCCAAGGGAGGAAGTGAAACAGTCGATTTTCAAATGTAATAATGCAGGCATCAGAGTTATCATGATCACGGGCGACCATATCAAAACCGCTCACACCATTGCAAGACAGCTTGGAATCCGTACAGAAGGAGCATTGTCGGGCAGTGATATTGAAACAATGACCGATGAA
>NZ_JAUVEY010000182.1:0-3290 GCF_030594565.1 Methanococcoides sp. | reverse complement strand
TTTGTAAGTCCCATCTCATCCCTGACCTTCTTCATGGCCTTGCACTCAAGCGCAAATCCTTCTCTGTAGCGCTCATCATAATAGCGGGATGCTCCCCTGAAACCTATCATGGGGTTGCTCTCTTCGAACTCGAAATATTTCCCGCCAATCAGGCTTGCATACTCGTTCGATTTAAAATCGCTCATACGCACCACCACAGGTTTCGGATAGAATGAAGCCACAATGGTCGCTACACCCTGGGAAAGCTTTTCCACGAAATAGTCTTCCTTGCTCTTGTACCCGGCTGTGAGTTTCTCAATTTCTTCAAGCACACTTTCATCTTCAACCTTTTCAGGATGGATCAGTGCCATTGGGTGGACCTTGATATAACTCGAGATGATGAACTCAAGTCTTGCGAGTCCGATACCATCGTTCGGTATCATGGAAAGGGAAAAGGCCTCTTCCGGATTGCCGAGGTTCATCATTATCTCGGTCTTTGTCTTTCCCAGACCCTTGAGGTCAACGGTCTCTATGTGGAAAGGCAGTATGCCTTCGTAGACCCTGCCGATATCCCCTTCAGCACAGCTGACTGTGACATCCATCCCGTTCTTCAGTTTTTCAGTTGCATCTTGTGCACCCACTACTGCCGGGACCCCGAGCTCACGGCTGACGATAGCGGCATGGCATGTCCTTCCACCTTTATTGGTGATGATGGCGGCCGCACGTTTCATTATAGGTTCCCAGTCAGGAGTGGTCGTATCAGCTACCAGTATCTCTCCCTGTTTGAAAGAAGAAAGTTTGGAAACATCATCGATCACATGCACCGTACCAGTCGCTATCTTGTCACCTACACTTCTGGCAGTGACGAGAACATCCGATTGCTCATCGAGGAAATAGGTCTCAAGGACATCCTTTCTTTTCCTTGACTGCACGGTCTCAGGCCTTGCCTGTACAATGAACAGCTCATCAGTGTTACCGTCTTTTGCCCATTCTATGTCCATGGGTACGGCCTGACCTTTCTTTTTAGAATAGTGGTCCTCAATGGTGGCAGCATATTTTGCAAGCAGGAGTATCTCATCATCGTTGATGCAGAACTTTCTCTGGTCTGCAAGGGGAACTTCCACATTACGGGTAAGAATACGGGAATCCCCACGTCCGTATATCATCTTTATCTCTTTGCTGCCCATCCTTTTCTTGATTATAGGCATGTAGCCTTCTTTTAAGGTGGGTTTGAAGACGTAGAACTCATCCGGATTGACAAGTCCCTGCACGATGTTCTCCCCAAGGCCGTAAGCGCCGGTTATGAATACAACACCCTCAAAGCCGGTTTCGGTGTCTATGGTGAATATGACCCCGCTGGATGCAAGGTCTGAGCGTACCATCTTCATGACGCCTATTGACAGTCCGACCTTGAAGTGATCGAATTTGTGGTGCACACGGTAGGATATCGCCCTGTCCGTGAAAAGAGAAGCAAAGCACCGGTTACATGCATCTTTCAGGGAGTGGTAGCCGTGTACATTTAGGTAGGTTTCCTGCTGTCCTGCAAATGAAGCATCAGGAAGGTCCTCTGCTGTTGCAGAACTGCGAACTGCTACGTCGGTCTCAGTTCCATACTCTTCGCTCAGTTTGTCATAGGCTTCTTTAATCTCTTCCCAGAGATCATCCGGTATCCCTGCATCGAGTACTATGCTCCTTGCTTTTTTCCCTCTTTCAGCAAGGTCCGTGACATCTGCTGTGTCCAGTCCTTCCAGACTATCCTTAAGTTCTTGCAGCACACCTGCAGATTCCAGGACATGCCAGTAAGCATCCGCTGTAACCGCAAAACCGTTTGGTATCTTAATATCCTTCCCTGTCAGTTCCCTATACATCTCACCTAGTGAGGCATTTTTACCTCCGACAGAAGGTATATCCTCTATACGTATCTCTTCGAACCACCGAATGTATTTACTATCTCCCATGATTAACCCCCAGTTATTAGAATGAATTATTCTTATTAACTGTTAATAAGATTAATTTCTAAGGGTATTAGACTTTTTGGAGAAAGGGATATAGTTGATAGAATTTATCCTAAAAAAAGAGGCATGGAGTAAAAGCTGATCACTTTTAGTATCCATGCAATTGCTATTCTAATTTCACTCTAATAAGACCACGATCTTCAAGGTTCCGCTTTGTGGCGGTAAACTTGCTGTGACCATTGGTCCATAGTAAGCTTCTATCCTTGTTCCTTCAGTAAGGTCTTCAATGGTAAGTTCGTTCCCATTGCTGTCTGTGATGGTTGTTTCCTGACCGATACTCAGGTAGATGTCACATGGATATCCTTCACCGATCTCAACATCATCCTCATCCAGAAGGATCATCGTGCTGCTGGTCCATTTTTCTGTTCCGAGAATGGTTCCGAGAGTCTTTACAGGTTGTAGGATACCTGGTTTTTCGTCTTCATCAAGTACGACAATGCTAACGGCTCCGCTTTGTGGTGGCAGGCTTCTGGTTGTAGCAGGTCCGTAATATGCTTCTATCCTTGTTCCGTTGTTAAGGTCTTCAATGCTAAGTTCGTTCCCATTGCTGTCTTTAATGGTTGTTTCCTGACCGATCTTCAGATAAATGTCACATGGGTATCCTTCACCAATATCGCTCTCATCCAGGTCCAGAAGGAGAACTGTTGTACTATCCCATGTTTCGATCCCTATGATAGTAGCAATGGTATTCAAAGGTTGCAGTTTGCCGTTGTTTCCACCATCAATAGCAGGTGAATTTTCTGCTTCCAGTCCACCTTCATCTATCAGTATTTTTTCATCAGCATCAGCATTCATTATCATGGCACCGGCAGTTATGGCTGCGAGTACCGTGAGTACAAGTAATGGTATGTATGTGTTTTTCATGATATCACCTGGATTATATGATGTTAGTAATTGGCTTCAGGTGATAGAATGAGTACTTCTTATATATCCATTACTTTAACTACAGTTCAATTTGTAGTCTTCTGAATGCGTTTTTTTAAAAAAGGAAGGCGAATTGGATCCGCCTTTAATCGCCCTTTTTCGACTCTCTGATCTCCCTTATACGCCTTACTGCAATTTCTCCAAGGAACAGCAATAACGCAGCGATCAGGAAGAAGAGTTTCTGGCTTTCGGACCTTTGTACACTCTTAAGGGAATTTCCTCTTGCATCCTTTAACAGGAGGGCAAGAGCTTCATTCTCGGTGTATGTCTTACCGCCATTTGCTTTGATGAACACCGGAAGATCTTCATTCATACCGACATCACGGTATTCGATGGCATAGTTCACAGCTATCGGATAGCCTGAAACATCGT
>NZ_JAUVEY010000196.1:0-2788 GCF_030594565.1 Methanococcoides sp. | reverse complement strand
CAGATGATATTCCGTCAGCATCGTTATGGGAAATGACACGTGCATGGCTGTATTCTTCTATAATGTCTGCTATCTGCTCTGCAAGTTCGCTTATTTTTTGCATTTCTATCAATCATATCACCCGTATGTACAACCTTAAATACATAAATAACAACAAAGATCCGGCGTTATCGAACGACCTCTCCGGGTCCGGTATAGCTTCCACTTTCCATAACGGTTCCAACGTTGATACTGGAATTTATTCCTGTGTGAACGTCATCACCCATTATGACCCCAAGTTTCCTTCTTCCCGAATCCGTTAGTTTGCCTTTAATTTTCACCTTGATGTTCTTACCATCGTGGCGCAGATTGGCAACCTTAGTTCCGGCACCGAAATTACACTTTCGACCTATAATACTGTCTCCCAGATACGTGAGGTGTCCTATATTCGTACCATCCATTATTATGCTGTTCTTCACTTCAACGGCATTTCCGATATGCACATCATTTCCAATGGCAGTTGAAGGCCGTATGAAACAATTCGGTCCGATATCACAGTCATCTCCGATGATCACTGGTCCGATGATGTATGCACCATTGCGTATCAGAGTACCTCTGCCAACACTCACATCCCCTATAAGGGTGGCATTCGGCTCAATGACCCCTTTTACGGAAGGCTCCGTTCGTCTCAACAGGACTGCGTTCGCATCCAGCATATCCCAAGGTCTTCCGATATCTATCCATTCTTCTTCCAGTATCTCATATCCGACATCTGCATCACTGTTGATGAGCATCTGGAGGGAATCGGTTATCTCATATTCCTCTCTTGGCGACAATGTCGTCTGTTCGATAAGGTCGAAGATGGTTTCGCTGAAAAGGTAAATTCCGGCATTTGCAAGATCTGTTGGTGGAAACTCTGGTTTTTCTATGATATTTATGACCTTATTTCCATCAGTTTCAATAACGCCGAAATCCGATGGATTGTCCACACGTTTTACAGTTATTACTGCATCTTCCTTCCTTTCTATCATGTGTTCGATGTGGTCGGAACTGACTAGTACATCGCCATTCAGGACTATGAACTTATCTTTGACATGACCTTTTGCATATCCGATAGCGTTTGCAGTACCAAGTTGCTCTTCCTGATGGACATGGTCAATTATAACATTCCATCTATCTCCATTTCCAAAATATTGTTCGATGACTTCTTCATGATATCCTGTGACAAAAACGAATCCGTCAATTCCTGCTTCGATGGCAGAATCCACTATATGCTCTAACATGGGCTTATTGGCGACAGGAAGCATGACCTTTGGAATGGATGATGTCAAAGGGCGCATTCGGGTACCTTCTCCCGCTGCAAGTATGACAGCTTTCAATTAAGTGCCTCCTTGATAATGTTCTCTGCCATGCTGAACAATCTATCAGCACCTTCTCTTGCTTCGGCTGTGATCCTTATCTTCGGTTCTGTCCCTGAAGGTCTCACAAGAACCCATCCGTTATCCATTTCCACGCGTATTCCATCGATGTCAGATATATTCCCGCATTTATCGAGTTTTGAATGGACAACTTCCATAACATGCGCTTTCCTTTCGTTGTCACATTTAACTGTGCCTCGATATGTTGGATAATGTGGTAATTCTTCTTTAAGCTCTGACAATGTTCTGCTCTCTATAAGCTCCATTATCTTTGCAGAAGCGAATATCCCATCCGGGCAATAGGATATCTTCGGGAAGATCCAGCTTCCGGAAGGTTCTCCTCCAATATCTGCGTTGCATTTTTTGATCTCTTCTGCAACGTAGACATCACCGACCCTTGTACGAATGACAGTTGAGCCGGGCAGGGCATCGTCCACCATCATCGAGGTATCCACGGGTACTACAATTTTAGCACCTTCATCGCATTCATGTCTGGCAAAAAGTGCAAGCATCTCATCGCCGGTAATGAACTCTCCCTTCTCGTCGATCGCCATCATCCTGTCTGCATCGCCGTCCTGTGCAATGCCAATGTCCGCACCGAATTCTTTTACGGCTGTTTTGAGCAGTGTGAGGTTCGCATCGTTCGGTTCGGGATTGCGTGCCGGGAAGTAACCGTCAGGCTGGGAATTAAGGGTGATGACCTCACAGCCCATTTTACGAAGCACATATGGAGTTATCGTGCTACCTGCACCGCATCCGCAGTCAATGATAACACGTTTTGATGATCGTTTGACATTCTGCAGTATCATGTTGGTGTGTTGGCGGATAGCATTCGCATCTTCTGATACATTGCCTATCTTGTCCCAACTGACAGGTTCGAAATCTTCTTTCTCTATACAGTTCTCTATCTCTTCCTGCTGGTTAGAATCAAAGGCCATGCCATCAGGATTCCATAACTTTATTCCTACATATTCTGCGGGATTATGGGATGCAGTTATCATTACTCCGCAATCGTAGTCCTTTGTTGCATATGCAAGGGTTGGTGTACTGACCATTCCGATCCGTACAACATCACAGCCTGCTGAAAGAAGACCGGAAATGATAGCATGTTCTATCATCTCTCCTGCAATACGCGGGTCACGGCCTACAACTGCACTCTTTTTTGTCTTACCGAGTGCAAGACCTACCTTCAGGGCAAGGTCCGGTGTAACTTCCTTATTGGTAATTCCTCTTATTCCGGATGATCCGAATAATTTCATATGATTGCTCCACTTTTTCTTATTCAACAGTTACGCTTTTTGCAAGGTTCTTCGGTTTATCTATAGAGCATCCTCTTGCAAGGGCGGTATAATATGCAAGCAATTGCAGTACAACGGATGACAGTATTGGTG
>NZ_JAUVEY010000052.1:0-13333 GCF_030594565.1 Methanococcoides sp. | reverse complement strand
CTTTCTGTGATGAAAGCTATTCAAGATGCAATCGATGGAAACCCATTTGTTCCAACGATTGTTTGATTTTAGGGTTGCAAATTAATTTTTTGTATTAGAGTTGATACAGGATTGACGATAATTAGGCTGAATAGTTACGTTCATTGTAACATAGATTCTTCTTAGAACAACAGTACATACAGTCCTGCAGAAATAATTGCGCCTGCAAAAGTAGCAACGAAATTTACACCACTATTGGTCAACAATCCCCTACTCTGTAGTGTTGCTCCAAGGAGACTGTCGATGTTCGTACCTAAAAACCCTCCAGCGACCGTTATGAACAGGGCTGCATAAAAACTGTCGACCATTGCGAACATGATCGCGAAAATTGCAATTATTGCCGACCCGCCGATCGATGAGAGCTCACCAAGTAATGTCACCCCGCCATCAATACCGGTTTGCACGGGTTTCAGAGTTGTTATCATCCTTGGTTGCTGTTGTGCCGTTGTGCCGATCTCACTTGCAAGAGTATCGCCAGCAGCTGTTGCTACTGTGCCAAGATATGCAAATATGATCAGTTCGCTGTACTGGGGATAGATACCATATGCAATAGCAAGTATAAGGGCGGCTGTACTGTTACTGAACACATTTTCGTATGTTCGAACCCCACCCTTCCCTTCTGCGATGCCCATTGATTCCTTGAGCTTGTACTTATATTTAGTAAAAATACCGCCAAGAATGAAAAATGTCAGAAGGAGTATGAACCAGTAGATGTTACTAAATGCGATTATCAGTACACCGATGAGGGTTGCACTAAGGGAAGCAGAGATGTCAGCTATCTTTGCATAATATGCGAGATAACCGAGGAACATCGAAAAGAGAAGTGCGAACAGTATCTGGTTCGTTGGGATCGAATATCCAAATGAGAAGAACAACCACATTGCCATACCGGAGCCAAGTGGGATTGATATATTCTTGTCTATCTTCGAAGGGATCGATTCAAACAATCCGGCAGTTATTGAACCTATCACTGCTACGAAGAATATCATATTATAGGATATGTTCGCACCCTGCCAGTAGACTATCCAAAAACCAGCCAGTGATGCAAAGATTATTCCGACTATAAGCATCGTAATGCTTGAGGGTATGAAATTGATCCTAATCTCATCATTTTTGAGATCCCTTTCCGGAGATTCCCCCTTCATAAGAGACATGTATGTTGATTCCTTATGGCAGCGAACCACCGTTGCAGAACCTAATCCTACCGTTGAGATGGCAACGACCTGTCCTATAACGAATATCGGATAGTTGCAGGCAAAGGAATCAAGTACGAAACTTACCAGGAACAGTATTAGGATCGAAGCGACAAATGCCTGCGTTGATCTCGTCCTGAGCATCGTATCAAGACTTTTCAATAGATGAGGTTTGGTTTCAAGATACCTGAAAGCTATAAGCATAACCAGAAATATGATTATCAGAACATTAACCTTAAGAAAAGGGAATGCAAGGAACGTGAACATGAAGATCATCGACAGTACCAACTGACCGTGTGCACATGGATCGTTCCGTTTGATAAAATCCGGTATCAAATTCATCTTGGTGTCCTATATTGCAGGTATATTATTATAGTTTATTGATTAAAATTTTATCAAAGGTCAATATAGAAATGTTCTGCAATGGAAACGAACACACCTCCAAGGTCTTTGTATAGCCCTATTGCATATCCATCAAGGGGTGTTTCCATATTGTTCACAATAACAAGATGTCCCCCATTTTTGATTGTGTAAAGTGGCAAACTGGCAGCAGGTTGAACCACAAGGGTCGATCCGAGAACCAATAGAAGATCAGCCTTTGAACTTTCTTCGATTGCTTTTTCAATTACGTCTTGCTTTAACATTTCCCCATAGAAAATAATGTCAGGTTTTATCAGTCCCCCACATTCATTACAGGTAGGGACCTCTTCTGTTCTAAGCAGGGCTACAATATATTCGTAAGGATATTTCTTTCCGCAGGCAAGACAGGAATGTTCTTGTGGAGAACCATGGACTTCAATGACGTTCTTTGAACCAGCCTTCTGGTGCAACATGTCAATATTTTGGGTTATTATAGTTTTTATTATCCCTTGCTCTTCAAGTTCAGAGAGAACTTTATGTACAATACTTGGTTGCCTGTGTTCAAGATCGTAGATAAGGTTCTTTGAATGTCCATAAAAATATGATGGTTCTTTCTTGAAGTGATCGATCGAGAAAATGAAGTCAGCATCAAATTCATTATATAGTCCGGAACTTCCCCGAAAGTCCGATATACCTGAAAATGTTGATACTCCTGCACCTGTAAGGACAACACAATAGCTGGAGTTTTCCAGAAGGCTGAATAACTCTTTCATAGATAGATTCCAACTTTCATCATATAAAAATCATTATAGCACCTGCATATGTTGTCCTATTACTTTCTCTCTTGACCGGAAACAATTTTCTTATCGAAAATAGTATTAACTTTAAAGTTAGTAGAGTGCTTCAGAAACAATAAAGGAGACTTAAAGGACATGGTATCAAAGACACTTCCATTCACAAAAGAACAGATACTGGAAATAAAGGAACAGTTTCCAACCCCATTCCATATCTATGATGAAAAAGCGATCATAGCCAATGCAAGAAAACTCAAAGATGCTTTTAGTATAGTAGAAGGCTTCCAGGAGTTCTTTGCTGTTAAGGCACTCCCAAACCCCTATATCCTCAAGGTACTGAAAAAAGAAGGCTTTGGTGCTGATTGCAGTTCACTTCCTGAGCTTCTGCTCGCAGAGAAGACAGGTATTGTTGGCGAGGATATTATGTTCAGTTCCAACGATACTCCTGCAGAGGAATTTGTCAAGGCCAAAGAACTTGGTGCGATCATTAATCTTGATGATATCAGTCATATCGAGTTCCTTGAAAAAGAAGCGGGGCTTCCTGAGCTTGTTTGTTTCAGGTTCAATCCCGGCCCATTGAAGGGAGGTAATGCATTCATTGGAAATCCAGAAGAAGCAAAGTATGGATTTACAAAAGAGCAGCTCTTTGAGGGATACAGAATTCTGAAAGAAAAAGGTGTCAAGCGTTTTGGCCTTCACACAATGGTGGTATCGAACGAACTCGAACCATCATATTTTGTTGAAACGGCAAAACTGCTCTTTGAAGTTATAGTTGAGATCTCAAAAGAGCTTGATATTCGTTTCGATTTCGTCAATCTTGGTGGCGGAATAGGTATTCCTTACAGGCCAGACCAGGAAGCTGTTCCTTATGACGTCATTGCAGAAGGTGTCCGTGATGAATATGAGAAGAGCATCAAGGCGAACGGTCTTGACCCGTTGAAGATATACCTTGAGTGCGGCAGGACGATCACAGGTCCTTATGGCTATCTTGTCACTGAAGTAAGGCACCTTAAGCATATCTACAAGGATTATGTCGGTACCGATGCATGCATGGCAAATCTCATGAGACCGGGGCTTTACGGGGCTTACCACCACATAACCGTTCTTGGAAAGGAGAACGAACCGGAAGACCATCTCTATGATGTTACAGGTTCCCTTTGTGAGAACAACGATAAGTTCGCAATTGACAGAATGCTCCCTGAAATAGAGCGTGGAGACCTTCTTGTGATCCATGATTCCGGGGCTCACGGACATGCAATGGGATTCAACTACAACGGTAAGCTCCGCTCTGCTGAATTATTGTTAAGAGAGGACAGCAGCATTGTCCAGATCAGAAGAGCAGAAACAATTGAAGATTACTTTGCAACCCTTGACCTTGATGGTCTTGAGGATTTCAGCTGAACTTAGATGAAGCGATGCATATCCTGAAAACTCAATTTCAGGATATGCCTTTTCTTTTTTGTTCTCTTTTATTTTAGTTTATCAGAAAAGGTGGTCTTTGCTTTAAAAAAAAGGAATGGACCTTTGAGATCTCATTCCTTTACTGAATTTGTTTCCAGCAGGTCTTCACCATCATACCATCTGCTTGGCAGTTCATACACGATCGCTGGATCATATTCGTCCGGCGTAAAGAACTTTGTTCCCCTGTCGTCAAGCGCTGCTATGAAGTCAGGATCAAGTGCTTCCAATTTCTTGCGTTCAGTTTCCGCGGAAACCGATTGTCCTACCCTGTAATGTGCAAACCTTTTGTTATACATTGCAGAAGCTGCATTTGGATCGATGGCTAGTGCCTTTTCATAGTATGTGATAGCTGCTTCCACATCCCCATCTATATTGGCGATATATCCGAGGTTATACCACGCAGTGATACTATTTGGCTGCAATTCGACAGCTTTAAGGTAGAACTGTGTCGAACCTGCGTAACTACTTGTCAGATAAGCCAAATTTCCTTTATTGTACCATGCAGCAGCATCGTATGGATTTACTGCAATTACCTTATCGTAGTGGTCCATTGCACCAATATAATCTCCAAGCATATATAGGTTGAAACCTTTCCTGCTCAATGCGAGACTGTTCGCCGGGTCATTTGCCAGAACGATATCGTAGCAATCATTCGCATCCTTGTAAAGCCCAAGCTTTTCGTAAACATTGCCTTTCTTCATAAGCACCGATGAATCGTTTACTTGCAACATCAATACTTCATTATAGTTGGCGATCGCATTTTCAAAGCTTCCAAGACCCTCAAGTGCAAGAGACTGTTCAAGTAGCACTTCAATGTTCTGTGGATCTGATACAAGGAACTTATCATAGGAATACACAGCCTCCTCGAAATTTCCAAGATTATAGGAAGCAACTCCTCTCAGATACCATGCTTCAGTGTTACCTTTATCGATCTTTAGAAGTTTGTTGTAAGAGGCCAGTGAACTTCCATAAAGACCGATCTTATCATAAGCTTGACCTTTCTGGAGCAATGCGGTCTTGTTTTCCGGATCGATCTTCAAAAGGCTGTCATAAGCCTGGATCGCATAATAATAATTACTTGACTTGTAGACGTTCTGTGCGAGAGCGAACCATGCAGCTTTATACCCACTGTCGATATCAACGGCTTTTTCGTAATTGTTTATTGCTCTGGATCCATCCCCAAGCATTTCATATGTTTGCCCTCTCATATACCAAGTGGTACTGGAGTTTGGCTTGATCAATATCGCTTTATTATATGCTGACAGAGCATCACTATAACTTCCTGTTGCAAATAAAGAACCACCTTTGGCAACCCATGCATCGTGTCCATCGGGAACAATACCGATAAGATCAATATCTTTCTGTTCCATTATGGCTTTATCATAATCACTAATACCTGAGATACTCTTTATGATCTCAAAAATGTCTATAATAGGACTTATATCCTGTTTTGGAATAGTAGATGAATGATCTAATCTTTCAACTCGACTGATATCTGCCTCCATCTGGAAACTTGCAGCAGAGTTGGAACCATCTAATGAAATAGCAGTACTGTAGCTTCCGATCGCATCTTGATACGAACCGAGCTTATCAAGGGCCCTTCCCTTTCTATAGTAGGCATCAGCAAAAGTAGGGTTCTGTCCAATAACCTGATCATATGTAGCAATTGCTTCACTATGTTCATCCATATGGGCAAGATCAAGACCAAGTGCATACCATGCAAGAGTGAACTGTGGGTCGAGTTCTACAGCTTCTTTGTAACAGGAAACAGCTTCTGAATACCTTCCAGTAGTATCAAGGTCATATCCTTTCTGATACCACACATTTGCACAGGATGAGTCTCTTTTCAATGCTTCAGTATAACATATGATAGCACCATTATAATTTCCTAATTTGTCGAGTGCAATAGCTTTTTTATACCATACGATCGCATGATTTGGATCATTTTCAAGAACTTTTTCAAAACTAAGGACCGCTTCATCATAGTCTTCTAGTTCAAGATAAAGAGTACCTTTGTCGTACCATATCTTTGCAGAATCACTATTAAATGAAGGGGGGGCCACAAATGATCCAGCAAGCTGACTGGTGTTCAAGCTTGCTATTGCTGGATTGGATGCATATATTTTAGCAATGTTGTCCGGATTGATCTTCAATGCACTATCATAACTGACCAGTGCTTCATCGAACCTTCCCATTTTATTGAGAACAAGTCCCTTTTTGTGCCATGCATCAAGATTGTCAGGATCGAGTAATAGAACCTGTTCAAAACTGTTTATTGCTTCGAAATAATTGCCAGTAGCTTCAAGTGCAACCCCAAGGTTGAACCATGCTTCTGCGTTGTAAAGATCAAGAACAAGTACTTCCTCATAAGAGACAATAGCATCTTCCTTTTTATCGAGCTTGTCATAGTCAAGCGCCTTGTTCCACCATGCATTCACATCGTCGGGACCAAACTCTATCGCTTTGTCATAGGATACAATAGCTTCTTCATAGAGACCAAGACTATCATATGCCTGCCCTCTTGAGTACCAGATGGTCGTATTATCAGGATCGACCTGTAGTGCTTCATCATAAAGTTCAACAGCTTGTTCCGACTTACCATCTTCTGCGAAGTCAAGACCTTTTTCATAAAGAGTTGTTGAATGCTCAAGCTGTATCTCAATGAATTGTTCATAAAGTTGAATTGCTTCCTCATTCCTTCCAAGTCCTTCAAGAGACTTGGCTTTATGATACAGTATCATTGATTCGTCAACTCCAATCTCTTCTACAATAGAAGTTGTGGAAGTTGTAGAAGTTGTGGAAGTTGTAGAAGTTGATCCGTTCAATTCGCTTGTTTCATTCAGAGTGATGCTTGAGATATATCTAGTAAGATACATAAGAGCTCTATCATATGTTTCAATAGCAGCTCCATAATCTCCTTTTTTTTCCAGTGCTATGCCTTTTTTAGTAAGAATCAGTGGAGATTCAGGTTGTAACTTTAGAATATGATCGTAAGTGATGATAGACCCTTCATAGTCACCTAAAAGAAATTGGGCTGCTGCCTTATTTTCAAGTGCAACTCGGGAATCGGGATCGGATACAAGTGCAAGATCGTATTTCGCAATGGCCCTATCATAGGTTCCATTCAATGTCAGAGCTACCCCTTCATCATTGAAGGATCTGGCATCATACCCCATACATTGAGCAGGAATACTTGTTGCTAATATTATAGAAGTAATTATAACCAGACTAAATGCCGATTTATTCATTAATGTACCACCTCAAGATAAAAATAAATCACAGATATCTCTTACTTTTTCATATATAAATATTATTATTGATCAAACGTTTCAATCCTCTAAAATATTATATAGATCTCATTTGTCTCTTTTTAAAAAAATTATAAAATATATATGTAATATTTATTTTATGAGTGCATACAGAACTACACAACACGATCAGAAACCACTAAAGCCTGATCATTTCATTAAAAATATAATCGTCCTACTTTTATTTATCACTCTTCTGTACCATCAAGTATTTCGTCATATGCATCTGTCCAGTGTAATTGCGATCCGGCCGCTATGAACATTGCAATGGAGATCGATTCAGCTATTTCTTCTTCAGTTGCACCCTTCTCTTTTGCCCTTTCTGAATGGATCTTCACACATTTTTCGCAACGCATAAGGACTGCTGATGCAACTGCAATCAGTTCTTTTGTTTTTATGTCAAGCGCGTTTGCCCTGAATATAGCAGATCGCAGATCTCCAAAGGCTTTAGAAGCTTCTGGCATTTTATCATCTAAGAATGTCATATATAGACCTCCATAATTACGATTGTTTCAATTATTGTTTTTTTCGATAGTGAACATATGACTTTGCATATAACTTATACATAGCTTTTCCCACCATCATGTTTTGGAAATCAATACTGATAGAAATATTGTATCTACATACTAGTACATGTTCTCAGAACTTTAATTTTTTTGAAGGAGGATGCATAAATACATATCAGAGCGATTTTAAAAAAGGTATGCGTTATTCAGAGACCAAAATCTGCAAGGAAATTCACAAAATCCTGATATTTATCCAGAAAAGCTCTCCCCTTATCTGTAAGCGAATATATCTTCCTTTTTTCCCTATAGGGTTTGGCTTCAATAAGCCCCTTCTTTTCAAGATCATTAACATATTCTTCGAACATCTGGAAAGAAAGATTTGAGAACCTTTGGAGTTTTGTTGGACTGATAGAGTTATTGGATTCGCGTATAACTTTGAGAATATCCCTTATAATCTCCAGACGGCTTCTTTTCTGGAAAGGTTTCATATTGTTAGAATGCGACTCCATTTTCTAATACCTTTAAGGATAATTATGTAAGCGGTAATTGTAAGCCCATTTATAAAAATTGTTGCAATGCTGGACTCTGCTATGAGGTCTGCAAAAATCCCCAAAAAATTCAATGTAAAAAGCATGATAAGCCCTAGATAATATGGATGCTTTATTGACCCCATCCTTCCGGAAGACCTAAGATTGCTCTTAATTAATAATAGTATCAAAGCAAAAATTAAACCTTTATAGACCATTCCCATTGCAAATCCATATGCTTCGCTCAATAAACTATAGATTATCAGATCTATGAATACAAAGAACATCAGACCTATGAAAAATAATGCTTTGATTACCCTCTTTGTCGAGATGGAATCAAAATGCCTCCATGTAATTGTGTAAAGCAATTCAGACCTGGCTATCCAGAATCCAAATAAAGCAAGGACCAATGCAGGTACTCCCACAATAAGAAAAAAATATGTTCCCATTAAAATGGAGAATTTCAGCATTATAAATGAGATCACAACTGTAAGGAATGAAAGATTCCCTATTCCAAAGAATAAAAAAGCGTTCTTGTGAAGTAAGGTATTCCATCCAGAACACCGGTTCAAGTGAAACAGGAAACCTTGTTGTTGAAGTGGTTCCAAAATATCCATTCAAGAAAGTATCAGGCTCGAACCTCATTGAAAATGTAGGAAAATTGGGAAGGCGTTATGAGGATGATAGAAGCAAGGTCGTAAAATTCGAAATGCTTGTTGATAACAATGTCAATGCAGGCCAGTATCCCCTAGAAGTGCTGGTCTATGAACAAGGCAACAAAGACAATGTCTGTATTTCCCGTGAGTTCTATATCGATGTTGATAGTGAATCAAATGCAGAGATAGAATCTATCAGCCTTGAAAAACTGGTTCCGGGAAAGAAAACGAATCTGTCATTTGTAATAAAGAATGTTGGCAATTCCCCGCTAAAGAACGCAATGTTCTCCTGGGAAAGCACAAGCGACCTTGTTTTGCCTGTCGGTTCAAGTAATGTGAAATACATCAATTTCATTGATATCGATGGGAATACAACAGTTGATTTCCAGGTGCTGACCAATGTTAACACTAAGCCTGGACTGTATAAACTTGATATGACACTCACTTATGATGATGTCGAAGAACTACAAACAATAACACAAGCTGGAACACTTGAGAACCAGAAACGTAAGACCATTGAAAGTAAAGCAGGTATCTACATTGGCGGTGGAACAGATTTCGATATAGTATTCGTTGAACAGACCATGAGTGGAGAATATTCATTCTCAATATCCAATATAGGTAATAATCAGGCAAGTTCAGTTACCGTTTCCATTCCTGAGCAGGACGGATGGAGTATGAGCAGTGGTTCTAATTCTGTAGTTCTGGGAAGCCTTCAAAAAAGTGATTATACCCTTGCAGATTTTGGTTTGATCCCTGACAATTATGGCGAGTCCTTGCCTTTGAAGTTCCAGATAGCCTATACTTCAAGTGACGGTGAAAGAGAGATACAGGACAAAGAATTGTCAGTTTATGCATCAAGACCTGATGCATCACAAAGTGCTGTTAAGAGCAAATCATCAGGGAGTGTCAACAATTTACTTATTCTGACACTTGCGCTTCTTGGTGGTGCAGGTTTTGTCCTTTATAAGAAGAAAATGCTCTGACAGATCCGGTTTAAGAGGTGTGAAAAATGAAACCGAAAAAGATATTCAAAATATCACTGAATATGGTCAAATCCAACAAATTACGCAGTTGGCTGACTATCATAGGTGTTGTTATCGGTATAGCATCTGTTATGACAGTTGTAACTACCGGCGAATATTTTCAGGATCAAGTAACGAAGACACTTGAGGATTTTGGAGGAGACACCATCACCATTGTCGCTTCTGTTCCTTTTGAGATGAATGAGGATGAGGGCGTTGGCGAACCTGTGATCGAAGACAAGAAAACGAATAAGTACATTGATGATCCCGATTCACGATCTCAAGCACAATTGACAAAAAAAGATGTGCAAACCCTTGAAAGAATATCGGCTATCGAATACATCAATGTAAAAGTTGATTCTGGTGCCATGCTGAGTATGGGCAATGAAGAGACATCGGTATATATAAGCGGTGTTGACCCGAAGGTCTGGTCAAAGATGACCACCGAAGATATAGGTGAGGGAAGGTTGCTTAAAGCAGGCGACAAAAACGTGGTAGTTATCTCTGATAATCTTGCCAATGAAGCATTCAAGGATAAGAAGATAAGACATAACCAGCTTATTCTGTTGAACGGAAGATCATATCGTGTTGTCGGTATTCTTGCAAAAGGTGATGGCCTTCTTGGTGGAATGGGAGGTCTTTTCGGCAGCAGTGTTTTCATGCCATATGAGGACATGTACGTAATGGCTCAGGATGATGAATATTCGAATCTGCAAAAAGACATCTATGGCTCCATAGAAGTTAAACTCTACAAGAATGCAGAGCTACAACCTGCACTTGATGAAATGGACAAAAAGCTCAAGTTATCAAGACGTGTCAATGAGGATACAAAGGATTTCTATATATATTCCCAGCAGGAAATGATGGAAAGCACAAATAAACTGATATCAGGTCTGACCGCATTCCTTGCGTTCATTGCAGGAATCTCATTATTAGTGGGTTCTGTGGGTATTGCCAATACCATGTTCACTTCCGTGCTTGAAAAGACTAAAGAGATAGGCATTATGAAAGCTATCGGTGCCAGAAATGAGGATGTTCTTCTGATATTCCTCTGCAATGCTGCATTGATAGGACTTGTAGGTGGTTTAATAGGAATCATATTTGGAACCGCATTTGTACAAGTGATAGTGTATCTGATATCAATGCAATTGAAGATACCGTTCGTATTCACATTAAGCGTAAAGGCTACAATTGTGGCTACCCTGGTTTCCATAGGAGTTGGTCTTATCGCAGGTTTCATGCCGGCAAAAAGTGCAGCAAAATTGAATCCGGTGGATGCTTTAAGGTATGAGTGAGAGAAATGAATTGATGATGAGAACTGAAAAACGATGAAATTCAGTTCTCATATCTTTTTTTATGATAAGTCTTTTATTTTGTATCCCAGTCCAGACATGGAATTCCATTTATTCTGAATATCTAAAGAGTTACACTTATTCCAATAATTGGTTCATTTCAAAGTTTCATTTCAAGCGAAAGGACCGATCTTGCAAAAAAAGGAAGATCAATACATCTGTATTGCAAATCCTGCAAAAGCTGCCAGAAGTATCGATACGAATAGAACAAATGGTCCATTTGATGTTTGTTTTACTACTGATTCCATGGTATTACCTCCATTGTAACTGAAAGTAACCATAATCAAATCCCTCACCCCCATGAGTAATATTTTATTAGTTCCAATGTCATATAAAATTAACTATATGATTAAGCGAGATAGAGAGATGATCAAATTAGCTCATAATTTATCTATTCTAATTTGATGATCCAATGAATTAAAACTAAAATATGTGAACTACTTAATTAATATAAAAATGTTTATATGACATGACATGATATCGTACCTTTTTATCAAACTCGGGGACTTAGTAAACAATATTCCAGATGTGTAAAAACAAGTCATACTTATGTAACAGTATATGTTCCCTTCGAATTTTCAACAATCATGGATAATCAGGAATTGTGTTTATGCAATCGATCAGAATAATTACCATCACAATATTATTATTTTGTATAGCTAATGTTGCACTTGCTGCACCTGCGGGCAATGATTCACCTGCAATAAATGAAACTACATTTCCGGCAGTAAATATGGCCCCACTTAATCCGGAATTCATTGATTATATGAAAAAACTGGAAGAAAATGTGGATAAGGACACCCATATTCAATCATCCTCACTAAACAAAGACGAATCGATAAGGGAAAGATATTCTATAAATGGTATAATTCCATCTCCGGTCGACAATTCACACATTGATAAAAGTTACACACCCAGTGTAAATAACATTGATCTTTTCTCAGCATCTGTGGAAACCCTGCCTGCATATTACGATCTCCGCAATGAGAGCAGGGTAACTCCTGTGCGAGATCAGGGGCAATCAGGCAGTTGCTGGGCGCATGCGGCATACGCATCTCTTGAATCATGCATGATCCCTGATGAAGGAGTTTATGATTTTTCCGAAAATCATATGAAAAATCTAATGTCCGAGAACTATTCAGAAGGATTTGATATCGGTCCCAATAATGGTGGAAACGAGAATATGGCATTAGCCTACCTTTCCCGCTGGACCGGGCCGGTAAATGAATCTGATGACCCATATGATGATAAATCAATTTATTCTGACACCAGCATCCCTGAAAGAAAACATGTTCAGGAAGTGATCCATCTTCCATATAGAGATTATGAAACATCACATGATGACGATTACCTGAAGAATGCAGTCATGGAATATGGTGCAGTATACTCTTATTTTAAGGTCAATTTGACTGGATTTGATGGCAACTATCTGACCTACTACTATAATGGGACTGATTATGTAGGAGGTCATGCTGTTGCCCTGGTGGGCTGGAACGATTCCTATCCAAAGGGAAATTTTAACATCACCCCCCCTGAAGACGGTGCTTTTATCTGTAAGAACAGTTGGGGTACCGGTGTTGGCGATGAAGGGTACTTCTATATATCGTATTATGAAGCATCATTTAACGATAATACTGGTCAGGTAGCGGTCTTTATAGGTGCAGAGGATGTGGATAATTACGATAATATATACCAGTATGATCCATTGGGACATATACGTAATATAGGGTATGAAAATGCTACCAGCAATGTTTCATGGGCTGCAAACATTTTCACAGCAGGTTCAGATGAATATATGAATGCTGTCAGCTTCTACACAACGGATGAGATGACGGACTATGAACTATACATATATAATGATCCTGACCAGAGACCCATCAACTCCTCCGGACATGTATATTCCACATCCGGTACATTTGAGTACGCAGGATACCATACGATCGACCTAAGCGAACCTGTAAAACTTGAAGAAGATCAGAATTTTTCCGTTGTAATTAAATTCATTGATCCGGATTATGCCAAACTTGTTGCAATAGAGCATCCAACAATTGAAAACTACAGTAGCAAAGCAACCGCCAATCCCGGTGAAGGTTACATCAGTTCAAATGGAAC
>NZ_JAUVEY010000065.1:0-11719 GCF_030594565.1 Methanococcoides sp. | reverse complement strand
GATTACCATTCCAGAGATCTGGTTTGCGACAACATCGAGGGAACCCGTATGAGGTATTATGTCCTCGACCTCTCCCCTTAGAGCTGCTTTTGCTATGGCCATGCTTTCTGCAATGTCATCAGCCCCCATTGTGAGGATAGTACCCCGGGATATTTCGTGTATCCTGTGGCCTGCACGCCCCACACGTTGCAACAATCGGGATACCTGTCTGGGAGAGCCATACTGGACAACATGGTCAACTTTACCGATATCAATACCCAGCTCCATTGATGAAGTACATATGAGTCCCTGAAGGTCACCTGCTTTGAAGGATTCCTCTGCCTCAATTCGGGCATCCACTGAAAGAGAGCCGTGATGGACACCAATTGATGCTCCAAGCAATTTGAATCCTGATGCGAGAGCTTCGGCGCTTTGGCGTGTGTTCACAAAGATGAGGGTCGAGATATGATCTTCAACGATCTCCCTGATGCATCGAAGGTGGGATGCGAATTCCGGTTCACATCCTATCTTCCTTCCGATCTCGAGGTCCTCATCTGTGACTTGCGGATATATGATGTTGAACTCAAGAAGGCTTAACATGGAAACCTGTACGATGGATACGGCCCTTTTTGCACCTGCAAGAAAATGGGCCACAACATCGGGATTACCCACTGTGGCCGACAGACCTACCCTCTGGAACTCACCGGATATTTCGACAAGGCGCTCAAGTCCTACCGAAAGCTGAGCACCTCGCTTGGAGGAGGCAAGCTCGTGTATCTCGTCAACAACGACATAACTGACACATTCGAGATTTTTCCTCAAACGCGAGCCGGTGAACATTGCCTGGAGTGTTTCAGGTGTGGTTATTAACAGGTCAGGCGGATTTTTGGATTGCTTTTGCCTCTGATACGGAGTAGTATCCCCATGACGCACCTGCACATCAAGCCCCAGCTCTTTTCCCCACCACTGGATACGTGTCAACATGTCACGGTTGAGTGCACGCAGCGGTGTTATGTAAAGTGCGGAGATCCCCACCCGAGCCTCTTCGCTCTTGCGAAGGATGTGATCGAACATAGGAAGCACTGCTGATTCGGTCTTACCTGAGCCTGTGGGAGCTATAAGGAATGTGTGTTCCCCTGCAAGGATGTGAGGGAAGGACATTTCCTGAGGCTGTGTAGGTGCTTTGAATCCCTGCTTCTCGAGAGCTTTTAAAATTGAAGGGTGGAAGTTGTCGAACATGTTATCGAATTTCATTTACCAACCTCCCCTGAACGTTTTTTCCTTGACCGTCTTTTACCGGTTCGTGGCTTTGTTTCCTCAAGTTTCCGAATATTTTTCAAAATTCCAAGAAATGTCCCATCAAGTAAGTATATTTCGGAATTGTCTAGTTCGACCGCCCCTGAGGAAAAGATGGGACCTAAGAGATCATCCCGTACAGACTCATTGAAAGCTACACCACCACAAAGCTCGTTGAATGCCGGCACTACCAGAACGTCAGGATCAGACCAATTTCCGCTTTCCTTATCAAAGGAAGAATTTTTGAAGTGCTCCACGAATACTTCCTTTTTGAAGTGTGTCTTTAGCCAAACCTGTTCGACCACCGAATAGCCCATTGCATCGGTAAACCGTACCGTTGGGTGATTGTGAGCTACAATGATCTTTTCTGCAGAGAGGATATCGACCGCTGGCCATGTGTGACCATGGAAATAGCCCACACCATCAATGATGGCACCCCGTGGAGAATGAAGCTTTACGTCACACCCTTTGGGAAGTAAGAATTCGATACCGCCATCATGATTGCCGGGAAAGATATCAACAGTTGCTTGCTCTGCAAGGGTACTAATAAAATATGGGATCTCGTCCCTCTCCTGCCACGAGACCTGAGGAACATTGTGCTTGATGTCGCCAAGAAGAATTATGTGATCAGGAGATGTCTGGTCAATAAGCCTCATTATGCGTTCAAGGCGTTGATCTATCTGGCTGGGTATGGAAAAACCGCTCTTATAAAGATCCCACTCGATGCCCAGATGAATGTCTGCCAGAACAAGGGATGTGAAATCTCCGGATACCACAAGTGCAGGCTCATTGATGATAGGGTCTACTGAGATCTCCATTTTCATTTATCCTTATCTTTACTTAAACTTTCAACCTGCCCCTGAAGTTGTTTTATCATGGTCTGCATTTCATGCATTTCTTCATGCATCTGCACAAGCCGGTCATACATAGGGCTTCTACCATCCTTGATGGCCTGCTCCTGCGAGAACTTCTGCTTGCTGGGAAAGATATAGACATAGGTTAGCCACATGCCGATAAAAGCTACAACGATCATCCCCCCAAGGAATAATATGTATTCTGGAAATAGTGTCCTGAACAATGTATCGTTCGAACTGTAATACTGGATGCGGGTTATCATCAGGAAGTTCAGGAGGGAGAAGAGGAACATGGTCTCGCCTACGAGAATGAGGAGACCACCAAGGCGGGTGGATGTTGATCTTTGTTGGGGGATTAAGCGATCGAGCATGTGGTAGTCACCTTTTGTGGAAGTGATGTGTTATAGAAAAACAAGTAATATGTTATTGTGAATGACAACAATAATAGATTGAATTACGTTATTATTAAAAGTATTCCAGAAAATCATAAGGAAATATTGACTTATTATTTCAATGATAAATATTAAGCGATTCAATAATCAAAAAACTATGATGGTAATTAAGAAATAAATCACATTTAAGAAAGAAGACAAGGATAAAAAACCATCATTTTATGGCACCAATTCGATCTTCAATAAGTTTGACCATGAATTGTGTTCCATCATCCATCTCTTTAAGCATTCTCTCTCTCTTAGTTTCCCACTTATTTTTAAGATCATTATCAGAAATTAGCTCAATAGCTTTTTCTAACGCTTTTTCCTGAGACTCTACATCGTTCTTGAAATTGAATACGAGACCATATTCTGCTTCTTGATGGTTGGTATATCCTCTTCCACAGAAATCGATAAAAATAGCAGGTGTACCCAGCACAGCACATTCCGATGCCATAGTTGAACTCTCGCCCATAAAAAGAGTTGCATAATTCATTAGATAATGCATATCGCTTGCAGGTAATTGTATTTGATATTTACGAAGATCTTCTGGAAGTTCTTTTTCCGACGAGATGAAAACTTTTCCATACTTTTCCAGTTCCCTCACAATCTTTCTTTTCATAGGTAAGGAAAAACCTTTGTTGGATTGATCATGAAGTGCTTCCCAAGATACAAACCTCAAAATTGAATATGTTTCATCCTCAGCAAGTCCAAGTTTTTCTAAAATAGAAGGGTCGGGTTGAAAATGGTTCGGATGGAGGTAATTGAGTTCAAAATAACCATTGTAATGTATCTGTTTTTTCCCAAGATCATCCCAATAACCTTTTTGAGTTACGATGTATTTTGTGAACGGGAAAGTGAGATAATGAACCTGAGTTGCATGTTCAGTATCTTCGAAAATAAAATATGGTTTTCTAACTAAAAAACTAATATGTGCTAAAGATGGAAGGGCTTGTCCTATAAAAACATCCGGTTTAAAGTCCCTTACAACATTGTATGTATTCAATTCACGTTTGAGTAAAGATAATAATTTCTTAAGAAATGTTGGTTTGTTCTCACCGATCTGAATATAATCTAGGTTAAAATCATCCAGTAATTCATTATTATTGTCTTTTTTTATTAAGACTATTTTGATCTGATGACCTCTATTCCCCATTTCATTAATGAAATTTTTGAACATGTAAACATGTTTAGGATGAGAGATTCCAACCAGTATATTCATATTATATTCCTTTTCTCAATATTGAAAATTGTCTTTATTTGACCTTATTTTAGTGCTTTAGAAACTCATTGCTATTATTATGTATATTTCTACTTGAAATAACTAATCACTGCGAAAAGTCAAAAATAATATATTCATTGTTTTGATAAATTATAGCAGTGAAATTACAAGCAATATAATAAAGCGTGAGTAGATAAAAAAATAGTTAATGGGCAGTAATTATAAATTATCGTCTTCTAGCAAATAGCAGCACCAACATCGACAGACACAGAATAAAGGCTGCATTCTGATCAAGGCTTTCATTCTCTGCAGGAGCATCATCAACCCCTGTCATTTCAATTATATTATCTGAGCTAACTCCGACGATCGCAAATGGTGAAAAAACAGAAGTCTCTGCTTCAAAGACAACATAACTACTGCTCTCACTAATCTTCTTTGTTGAAAGAGGCTCCCATGTGCCCGGATCATAACGGTACATCATTATAGAACTATCTGAGATATGATTACCTTCAAGCCATGATCTATTTACCTTGAAACCAACAACTGCATCCTGTATATTACTTTCTATGGCATAACCGGGTTTCCCCATCCATATATTCAAATTCTTGTAGACTATCCCGGGAGGGGGAGATGAGGCAATTGTAGATGTTTGCTTAAGGACTTCAACAGTTGCTATGACATTACCGGCGTTTGTGAGAGATCTATAGCTAATATATGTAATAGGATTTTCATGCTCAACGAACTGGTAGGAAATTTGAGAGCCAAGGTGAACCGATTGGCTGGATTTTTCTACTATCTCAACTTCCTCATATGATCCACTTGTTGTACCAATTCCAGCAACTCCATAATTGGACTCATCACTGCGTCTATCAAGGGTTGTGGATACATTGGAAGGAGATGTACCAGATGCGATAGTAATTGCTCCATTAACAACATCAATCGGGATGATCAGCCCTTGATTATCACTAACCACAACGTTAGATAGTTCCAAAGAACTTGTACCAGATCCATTGCCAGCGGTCATTTGGATAATGGCAAAAACTTCCGGTCCTGTGACACTTGTCTTGTCCAATATCAAACCATATACAGAATCAATTTTTCCATTTGAACTATCGACCTCACCGGGATTGAACCAGACAAGTGCACCATCCTGTCTTAAGAATTCACCTTCTGAGACCTGAACCACCTCGACCAATTTACTGTCATAAGATAGATCGAACTGCATACCAGCAACCGGAAGGTCTGGCTGCAAATAGATGTTCACAGTAAAGTTCTGCCCTTCTTCTACTGATTGATATGTGGGTATGATGCTGATTTCGGTAGTGGCACTGGCAATTCCACTAAGGCAGATAATTGCAAATAGATAAAAAAGGAGGAGGGAATAAAATATACTTTTTCCAGAGATGAAAATATATTTTCTTATCAGAATCCCTCACAATTATTAATCCATATGCGATAGGACCAACATCATATCTAGAACATTTACAATATTATCCTGATTCACATCCCATAGTGGATAAGGATATGCAGTGGTTTCATCGAAATGCTGCTGAACTAGGCCATAATCACTATAGTCAACCATATGATCCTGATTGATATCGAAGACCAGAATGATAACCTCTGTGTTTATTATTTCGAGATCCACAGCATTACCAGTTGGGTCACTGATTATGACATCTTTTAGGACTAGGTCAGATTTCCCACTTGCCTGTTCATCTGTTGTTAGTGTGATGCTGGCAAAAGTTGCTGGTGTTGAGGTATCTGACGCACCGAGAATACAACCGTATGCATCATTGATTTGACCCGAATTTACAGAACCAGCAACAAAAAATGTCCCCATACCACTTTGTTTGAACAAGTTGCCTTCGCTCACATCTGTGATCTGGAACTTAGAACCATCGTAAAGTAGATCAAATTGCATTCCTGCAATATCAACATCCGGAGAAACGAATATATCAATTGTGAAAGTTTCTCCAGGTGCAACAACCTGTGATGATGGTTTTAAAACTACATCGGAAGCAGCTGCAGAAACATTGCTAAGAGCTGCAAACAATGTGATTATAAAAACTACCATGAATACGTTTTTTATGCTAAACATGTTTTCCCCTTTATTTGAAATAACTTTGAGGACTTGATTCTGATCAATAAAATTAAAAATCCCCAATTTACCATTGTGTTGGTGCTATATAAACATTGTGAAAAAATGGCATGTGTCATGCGCACCATCATTATGAGGCCACTCCCCTAATTCGATTGGTTTTCAATAGGCTGAGAAATGAAATTACATAACATTTGCCACTAATGTAATTAAAAAAGTAATATACTTTTACATGAATATGATTACATTTTAATTAAAATGAAAAGAAAATTTATGAAAAATCTCAGCAGTCGAATCTACAGATCTTAAAAAGAAAGAAAAGGGAGATGCAGAATATGCATCTCATTCTACTGTTTCACCGAAGTGATGTGCTACGAGGGTAAGATCCTGGATGTTTACTTCATCATCCTGGTTTACGTCCCAGACAGCATCTAAATTTTGACTGCCCATATTCTGACTCACCAGGGTAATATCCAGAATATTCACCACACCATCCTTATTCACATCCCAACGTGGATGTGCAACAGGTGCTATGTTGTCCGTAGCTACAATGATCGCATCACCCCAGTTGTTAGGCACATCATTGGTTGAGCCTGTCAGACTGCACGAGTCAAAATACTGACGTCCATCAAACCCATTATCCCGATCGTTTATTCCAACGTTCAAGCCGACAGCATCATTCGAAGGTTTCCCGCCAATATCGCTCCAGGGAATCGCGACTTCGATCACGTAACCAGTATCCGTGTCACTTTCGTCACCATTGCTACCCAGCAAAGTTATGCCTGTCATTATGCTACTGGCATACGAGAGATCCTTGCCGCCACCAGTACCCACTTCATCAATTACAGCACCGTTCAGGTTAATGATAAAGTGATAGTCATCTGCCTGCATCACACCGCCATTATCGTGCTGTGTGTCAAGAAATATCTCGACACTGTCATCTAGATAGATATGGCTAACCTCATCCTGACCGGAAGCCTGAAGGTTCGTGTCAGTTACATCAAAGACAAGGTACAAGTAATTGTCATCATGTTTTGCCTTTATCACAGCGGTATTGTCTTCATTAGGATCTCTGCTGGTCGACGCCGTTAGAGTGATACCGGTCACGTCCTGCCAGTCGCTCAGATCACCGTCGACAGTAGCAGTCCCCTGCACTATGTCAAGTGCCTCGATGATGATAGGTTCGTCATTGATCGTAATGGTACGAATGGACGTTACCTGATCGAGACCGTCACTTACAATTGCTTCGATCCTATGAGTACCTGCACTTGTGTTGTCAGTGTTCCAGACATAGTTAGAAGAGGTGCTGCGGATGACGCCATCGATCAGGATGGTGTAACTCAATGCATCCCCATCTGCATCGGATGCTGTTACATCGAGGGAGATGGAATCTCCTTCATCAAAGACTGCACCGCTTACTGGTTTGAATGCGATGATGACGGGTGCATGGTTAACCTCACTTACTGTTGTTGTTACTGTTACAGTGACAGTATCAGAGTCTGTTTTGCCATCAGCATCTTCTACAGTAAGGGTTACTGTATATGTACCTGCGGCATCATAGGAATGCTGCACAACAGTACCTGTCGCATCTTTCTGGATTCCGTTAGAAGCATCGAAATCCCATGCATGGGAAACAATGCCCTTGTCGTCTGTTGAACCCGAACCATCAAAAGATATGGTTTCACCAATAACAACTGTCATACCAGAACCAGCATTGGCAGTTGGTGAGAGATTCGATGGCGCTGACGAAGCCTCTTCTACAGAGAAAGAATGTACAGACCACTCTGAACTTGTAAACTTGATCTGACCCGAAGAATCCGCCTGTTTTGAAGTAAAGTCAACACCGTCCATTTTGATGTTATAATAGCGGTTTGGTTGCAGGTCACCAACAGTGAACACCACATTCTCTCCATCGGTTGATTCGGCAGTGAAATCTACGAGAGTCTCGCCCTGTGGAAGAGATGTATCATATTTGTTCACTTCTACATTTACAGGTCCCGTAGTCGGATGGGCATACATCGGATACGTGTTTACGGTCAAATACCTATCACTAGATTCAACCTTGATCGATGAAGCATCAACGTTAGATACGGTAATAGATTCGTCATCACTGACCATAATGGCATTGGACGAATCTACTACAGAAATAGCACCAATTGGGTAAACGCGGAACAGGAATGTTTTGCTTTGCTCACGTGGCAAATTGTCTCCAATTATTATTGGATTTTTAAAAGTACCACTATATATCCAGAAATCATAATTTCTGACATTCGATAAAGTATTATTGGTAATGTAGATATTCTGATATATTGACTCCTCGCCCCAGAACAGGACACCATAGTCAACATTTTCTATGACGTTATTTCTAAAATATATATTGTAAACACGAGCATTCTTGTCATAATTTGCGTCGTTAAATGAGGACAACATTAATGCTCTGCCATTTATATCCTCGAATCTGTTATATTCTATAACGACATCTTCGGAATTAAAAATTTCCAGAGGCCTTGGCTGATCATGGAAATAGTTGTTGCGTATTATTATGTTGTCAGTATCACCATTATGAAGATATAACCCAACCTGTTTCAGACCTGAATAATCAGATGTGAAATAGAGTTCATTGTCTTCAACTATTACATCATTTATTCTTGTATGAATGTCGAGCAGATTATGGCCAGAGTTAGAGATATCATTGTTCCTGATAACATGATTATACATTATCTCTGTACCCATCTGATTAAAATAATGAATCCCATGTTCAACACAATTGGTAATAACATTATTTTCTACTAAGGTATCACTTGTATGTGTCCGGAAATCAATTCCCTCAAGATCCATGTTCGAAAACTTAGAATTTCTGATAACAAGGTGGCTATTATGTTCAGCAAGATAACCTGTATAACCGTTGGTAACAGTTATTCCATCTATCGTAATCCAGTCTTGATAAGATGTCTTGATCATAGCTACTCCTGAGGGACCGTTGCTCATAGTTGGGTTTCCGTCGTATGCTTTCACCGTAACAGGATTGCCAGGTGTACCCTGCAGACCGTGTGCCCAAAAATCCAATATTTCTCCTGACCAGGTTCCGTCAGACATGTATAAGGTATCACCTGCACCCATTAAGGATAGAGCATGATCCAGGGATCTTACAGATTGTTCGTGGGTTAGACCTGTGTGTGCGTCATCACCCCAAGTAGCAACATAGTAGTCAGTTGCACTTGCTGTACCGGACAAAGCTAATAGGATACAAACTGCATAAAGGATATTTCGTAAAAAATATCTAGAATTCTTCGTGCCTTGTAAAAAGCTATGTTTTGTTTTCTCGGAATAAATTTCGTTTTTGAGATCCATCATGTAATTCCCTTAATAAATTATTCATTTGTAAATAATAAAACAGAATTGTGGACATAGTTATAATTAGTATGACCATTGTTTGGAGAAATTTGACCACAAACCAGACAGAATATGAACGGAACATGGCCGACATAACTTTCTTCCCCAATGATCGCATAAGAGTTAGTCTCGTGATTAGTATTTATATTAGTAGGAACCATTGTGTAGGTTCCTGCTTCTTCATAGCTATGCTGCAACACCATACCAGTGATATCTTGCTGAAGTCCACTGTCAGAGTCAAAATTCCATATATCAGATATGATGCCGCCGTCATCATAGGAACTCGAACCATCAAAAGATGCTGTCTAGCCAAGAACGATATAACTGTCTGAGCCAGCATCGGCGGTCGTTGAAAAATATGAGGAATAGGTAGTTTCTTGTACAGAGAAAGAATGTTCCCTTGACCACTCTGAACTTGTGAACTGGATCTGACCCGAAGGATCTGCCTGTTTTGAAGTAAAATCAACACCATCCATTTTGATGTCATAACAGTGATTTGGTTGCAGGTCATCAACAGTAAACACCACACTCCCCCCATCGGTTGATTTAGCAGTGAAATCCACGAGGATCTCGCCTTGTGGAAGAGATGTATCATATTTGTACACTTCTACATTCACATGCCCCGTAGTCGGATGGGCATATATCGGATACGTGTTTATGGTCAAATAGGCATCAATAGATTCAACCTTGATCGATGAAGCATCAACGTCACATACGGTAATAGATTCATCATCACTGGCCATAATGGCATTGGAAGAATCAATTAAAGAGATAGCCTCACTCGGATAAACGCGGAACGTGAATGTTTTACTTTGCTCACGTGGCAAATTATCTTCAAGTATTATTGGATTTTTAAAAGTACCACTATGGATATAGAAATCAGAATATCCTATATTCAATAAAGTATTATTGATAAAGTAGATATTCTGGTATATCGAATCCTCACCCCAGAACATGACACCATAGTCAGCATTGTCTATAACATTGTTTCTAAAATATATATTGAAAACACGAGCATTCTTTTCATAAGATTCGTCGCTAAATGAGGACAACATTAATGCCCTACCACTTATATCCTCGAATTTGTTATATTCTATAACGACATCTTCTGAGTTAAAAATTTCCAGAGGTCTTGGCTGATCATGGAAGTAGTTGTTGCGTATTGTTATGTTGTCAGTATCACCATTATGTAAATAGAGTCCAACCTGTTCCAGACCTGAATAATCATATGTGAAATAGAGTTCATTGTTCTCAACTATTACATTACTTATCCTTGTATGAAGATCGATCAGATTATGGCCAGAGTTAGAGATATCATTGTTCCTGATAACATGGTTATACATTATCTCTTCATCCAACTGGTTATAATAGTGAATGCCATGTTCACCACAATTGGTAACAACAGTATTCTCTACTAAGGTATCACTTACCTGCCTCCAGAAATTAATTCCATCCATACGCATGTTCGAAAAAGTACTATTTCGGATAACAAGGTGACTATTCCATGAAGCATGATACCCTTGATAACCGTTGATAACAGTTATCCCATCTATAGTGATCCAGTCTTGATAAGACGTGTCGATCATATTTGCTTGCGAGGGACCGTTGCTTAGGGTTGGGTTTCCATCATATGCTTTTACTGTAACAGGATTGCCAGATGTGCCCCCCAGATCATGCCCCACAAAATCCAATACTTCTCCATACCAGGTTCCGTCAGACATGTATAAAGTATCACCTGTACCCATTAAGGATAGAGCATGATCCAGGGACCTTACAGATTGTTCGTGCGTTAGACCTGTGTGAGCATCGTCACCCCACGTGGCAACATAGTAGTCATTCGCACTTGCCGTAGTGGATAAAGCCAACAATATAAGAATAATACAAAATACATTTATTGAAAGAGATTTTACTGTATTGATATTTTGTATTGATCGAAAACATAATATTTCTGAACAAAATACAGGTTTGTTATATCTTTTCATAATAACCCCCAAAAAGACAAAAGTATCCATAATCAGGCGATTTTCATCTACTTACAACTCATAAAAAAATGTTGGTAAACAATATAATGGTTTTTGTATCATCCCTAAATTAATAGCTTTTGAAATATAATTTTTGACTATTATCACTAATTGAATCGATGAATAGCGTACCCCATTTATTTAATAAAAAGGTTTCTATTAAAAAATTATTTTTAAATGTTTAGATATATTAAGAGTTATATTCCATATTCATAAAAACAACATCATTCACCCGAAATATCTATTAAGAGAAGAAGCTTGACCGCAGTAATATATATACATTCTTTGTAACTATTCAGCCATCCTCACGTTTTTGATATAAACTTAGAATACTCAACACAATTCCATCAGTGCTTGATATTGATTTTACCAAAAAACAATATACTATGCCTCTATTTTAGTCACTCCCTGAAATTCAACCTGGT
>NZ_JAUVEY010000113.1:0-7130 GCF_030594565.1 Methanococcoides sp. | reverse complement strand
ATAGAGATACTTTCCGAGAAGCAGTGGTTCGTCAAGATCGACAATGATGAGATACTCAGGACAGCAGACGAGATCGAATGGCTGCCTGAATACATGAAGGTAAGGCTTCAGAACTGGACCAACACAATGGAGTGGGATTGGTGTATCTCACGCCAGAGGATCTTCGCAACACCAATACCTGTCTGGTATTGTAAGAAGTGTGGCGAGGTCATGGTCGCTGAAGAGGAATGGCTTCCTATCGACCCTACACAGCAGCAGCCACCTGTGGCATGTAAGTGCGGCAGTGAGGATTTCGAACCGGAAGAGGATGTCCTGGATACGTGGATGGATTCGTCCATCACTGCGTTACACGTTGCAGGATGGCTCAGCGATAAGAAGATGAGGAACCCAACACAGTTGCGTCCACAGGGACACGACATCATTCGTACATGGTCTTTCTACAGCATACTCCGTTCAATGGCACTTACCGGCGAGAAGCCCTGGGAGTCCATACTCGTCAACGGAATGGTTCTCGGAGAGGACGGACATAAGATGAGTAAATCCCTCGGAAATGTCATCTCACCTGAAGAGGTCATCAAGGACCATAGTGCTGACGCATTCAGGCAGTGGGCAGCAGTAGGTGGTTCCACAGGCTCCGATGTAATGTTCAGATGGAAAGACGTGGTATCAGCATCCCGGTTCTTTACTAAGATGTGGAGTATCTACAGGTTCTCCATGTCACATATCGAAGACGAGCTTGCAGAGATCACGTCCGGCAAACCGGAGAAAATCAATGTCATCGACAGATGGCTTTTGAGCAATCTTAACAGGCTCATCAGTTCGGTCACCGCAAGCCTTGATGCATACCAGTTCGACGAGGCATACAAATCCATAAGGGGATTCGCATGGGAAACACTTGCAGATAACTATATCGAGCTTGTGAAGTCCAGACTGTATGGTGATGACAAGCAAGCACGCAGGGCTGCACAATACACATTATATGTTGCTATTGATGCACTCTCACGCATGCTTGCCCCATTTGCTCCGTTCTTTGCAGAGGAGATGTACTCAAGGATAGGAGAGGGAAGCATACACGTGCAGGAATGGCCAGTTGTTGATGAGATGCTCATCGATGAGACTATCGAGAAGGACGGAGAGCTTATCAAGGACCTTGCAGGCAATATCAGAAGATACAAATCCGAATCCGGTATGGCACTTAACGCCCCTCTTAAAAAGATCGAGGTCTACACATCACTTGAGGATGCTTCAGACCTGACAGGTGTCACGAACTCAACCGTTGAGATAATTAGCGGTGAACCGGACTTTGAACATGTGCCGGTGAACATTAAGCCGAACATGGGAATCATCGGTCCGAGGTTCAGGAAACAGGCAGGAGCTATAATCAAGACCCTGACATCCATGGACCCTGTAGAAATTGCTGAGATTGTCTCAAAAGGAAACATCACCATCAACGTAGATGGCGAAGATATCGAACTTGAACCGGAAAGTGTGACCATTGAGAAAGAGGTCATCTCTGAAGGAAGGGCTGTTGATGTTCTTGATGTCAACGGAACTGTCGTAGTGATAATTCGCTGACCAAAACAGTTATTATATCCCTCGCAATAGTTTTCTATAACTATTCGCGAGGGTATTTTAATGGATTGTAAAGAATATAAGACTATTTTGATAGCTACTGACGGGTCTGTAAATGCAGAGAAGGCCGTAATGTCGGGTTTGAAGATCGCATCCTCATGCGGTGCCAGTGTTCTTGCGCTGTACGTTATGGAGATGGATGTCATCGGGATCACACCTGAAGCAGTGCACAGAGACTATCTCGCTGCAATGGAAGTCGCTGCCACTGAACACATGACAAGTGAGCAGTGGAGGGAATTTGCCCGTATCGCAGATGAGAAATGGAAAACTGAAAGGCAGAAACATCTTATGGAGAAGGGAGAGAGGATCACTGCCTATGTGCAGGACATGGGGAAGTCACTCAACATTGATGTCAGAACCATTATCGAAGAAGGACATCCGGCAGCTACGATCCTGAACACAGCCAAGAAAGAGAATGTGGACATGGTGGTGATCGGTACGCTTGGAATGACCGCAGACGGCACGTTCAAACTTGGTAGCGTCGCTGATAAAGTTATCAGGAACTCACCGGTAGAAGTACTGGCAGTCAGATAAAAAGAGAAGAAAAATTATAAAGCAGGCATTTTAAAAAATCATGCCTGCTCTTATGTAAGACGTGCAGCGATCTCCAGAGCAAATCCTGCCACTTCCACTGCATCCCTTCCGAGTACACGGACCATTGGTTCCTTGCCCACACCGCCTTCGTCATAGATGATGACAGGCACACGACCATATGAGTCGATGGCATATGTCACACCCCAATCCATGGTGTGTGTGTCTTCAGGCTCTTCCTGACGACTGAAAGATGATATGGTAAGCCCCATGTCCTCACAGATGGCAAGCACGTTCTTAGAATAGCAGATATTCACTGCTGCACGCATATTGGGATCGAACTCCATCGCAGCCAATACTATACGTGCCACATGACTGCTTGCCCCTAAGCTGACACATCCTACGACCTTGGGTTTGCCCTGAAGCTTCACGATCCTTCCGTTAACTGCAGCTACATCCTTCACTTCCCTGGCATGAGGTATTGCCATGGCGATATTACAACCGACCTCTGCAACAAGGCTGGCGAAGTTAACATCATCTTCCAGCATCCTGACAGCTTCCTCGGTGTTCCTCAACACGCTTTCTTTTGCTGCCATTGTATGGAGATAGCCCATCTGGTTCACCGGACCCACGCCTTTGCCAATGTTCTTGCTCAAAAGGATGCCATATTCTACGAACTCCTTGGCACCAATTGCGGCATCCTGCAGAGAATAACCTCTTGCAAGATAGGAGGTCAGCGCTGCTGAATAAGTGCAGCCTGAACCATGGGTCCCACCTTCGATCAACTTGCCAGGCACTTCTGTGAACGCATCGGTCACTGAATCGTAGATAAGGTCCACCCCATCGGAATGACCGCCAGTGATGATAACTGCCTTCACCCCAAGGGAAGCTATAGCTTTTGCAGCTTCCATGGCATCCTCACGGGTAGTTATGGACATACCTGAAAGGGTCTCTGCTTCGCTGATGTTAGGAGTTACAGCATAGCTTATGGGTAAAAGTTCATCTTTAAGGATAGATACAGCATCCTGTTCGAGAAGATCTCCACCTGCCTCTGCGGCCATCACAGGATCAACGACAACTTTAAGGTCATACTTTTTCACACGATCAGCAACTGCCCTGACAATATCGGCAGATGAAAGCATACCGGTCTTTGCCCACCTGACGTCCATATCAGTGCATACTGCATCCACCTGGTCAGATACCACGGTTGGAGGTAGCTCATAAGCACTCTGAACGCCTGTGGTGTTCTGTGAGGTCACTGAGGTGATGGCACATGCTCCATGCACATACAGGGAAGAAAGGGTCTTGATATCAGCTTCAATGCCTGCACCGCCACCGGAGTCTGAACCGGCGATGGTCAATACAACGGGAATGATCTCCATCGCATCCATTTTTAAGCCTTCTCTTATCATAAGGTCTAAGATTGAACTTTTTGGATAAAAAACAAGTGGTTATTTAGAAGTGCAATTCACACATCGATGAGGAGGAGTAATATATGACCTCAACTATAATAGGTTTGAAATGATATTGCGTATTTCGATAGGTTTATATATTGTATTTACAACATTGGAGCTTCAAGTTAAGAACTAAACGCTTATCAAGTTCAAATACAACATAAGGAACTATAAATTATAATTTCATTACCACAATTGGGGCAATAGATATGGGAAACAGACCTCTGGATATATTGAATGATTCATTGAACACATCAGTGATTGTAAGATTGAAGGGCGCAAGAGAATTTAGAGGCGTACTTCAGGGATATGATGTCCACATGAACCTTGTTCTGGACGAAGCAGAAGAATTAAAGGACGGAGAGATCGTTCGCAAGATAGGTGGAGTTGTTATCAGAGGAGATAACGTAGTCTACGTGTCTCCGTAACCTATATGAACAATAGATGCATCAGGAGAAATCCACGGATATAATTATTACAATTTATCAGTAGTAGAGATAGGCTGCAAAATACATATTATATAATACAAAAGGGTGATTAAAAGATGTCAAAAGGTACTCCATCAATGGGTAAGAGGCAGAAACGCACACATGCAAAATGCAGACGCTGTGGAAGCGTTTCACTCAACATCCATACAAAACAGTGCACTTCATGCGGATTCGGAAAAACATCACGCATGCGAAGCTACCAGTGGCAAAGAAAGTGCAAATTCTAAATCGAGTTTTCTCATTTGGAGCATAAATGAAAGAAGAATGTGGTGTTGTCGGCGTGTTGATGCATAAAGCTGATGCGCAGGCAAAACCCGCTTCACTCCAAATATATTATGCACTCTATGCTTTGCAGCATAGGGGACAGGAATCCACAGGAATTACGGTAAAGAACGGAGATAAACTCAAGTCCATCAAAGGCATGGGTCTTGTCCCGGAAGTATATTCCAAGGATGAACTGTTGAAGCTCGAAGGTAGGCTCGGTGTCGGACATGTTCGATATTCGACCACCGGAGATTCCAACATAGTCAACTGTCAGCCTTTAATGGTGAACTACAAGAATGGAAATCTTGCCATCGCGCATAACGGAAATCTTGTAAACGGAGAGGAACTTCGGGATGAGCTGGAATCCGAAGGACGCATTTTTATAACTAGTTCCGACACAGAGGTCATAGCTCACCTTCTTGTCAAAGCATTGCTAATACACGACCCCCTTGAATCCATCAAGGCTGTTATGTCAATGCTCAAAGGTTCATATTCACTCGCCATTATGATAGACGATCGACTTTTCGCTGTGAGGGACCCACTGGGATTCAAACCACTATGCGTAGGAGAGATCGACGGCGGATATGTAGTTGCATCGGAAAGCGTTGCCATCGACACACTCAACGGTAAATTGACAAGGGATGTCAAAGCCGGTGAGGTTGTGGAGATAACGGAAAATGGTTTTGAAGGCCATCAGATGTTAACTGAAAAGAACTGTGCTCACTGTGTTTTTGAGTACATCTATTTTGCAAGGCCGGATTCGATCATTGACGGTCAGCTTGTGTACAAGGTTCGCGAGCAGATAGGCAGAGAACTTGCAAAAGAACACCCAGTCAATGCGGATATTGTATCCCCCGTACCAGACTCAGGGATCACCTCTGCAATAGGTTATTCTGATGAATCGGGCATCAATTATAGGGAAGGATTGATGAAGAACCGATACATAGGACGTACTTTTATCCTCCCGGGACAGGAAATGCGGGAAACAGCAGTTCGTCTTAAGATGAACACAATAGCTGAGAACCTCAAGGATAGAAAGGTCATCATCCTCGATGACAGTATTGTTCGCGGTACAACATCCAGACGTATAATCGAAATGGTACGTAACGCGGGTGCAAAAGAAGTACATGCAAGGATAGGAAGCCCTGCTATTATCGCACCGTGCTACATGGGCATTGATATGGCTACAAGGGAAGAGCTCATTGCCGCTCAAAAGCCTCTTGATTATGTGAAAAATGCCATCACAGCAGATTCACTCGGATACCTCAGCATAGAAGGTCTTATCAAATCAATAGGTATTGACAGGAAAGAACTTTGTCTTGGATGCCTTACAGAACGATATCCGATAAAGATAGTTGGCGAAGAGTGTTCCCGCTAACAGCTCCGATCTGAAAGATCAGAGAGCAACATAATTAATTCACATACTCTTTTTTTGGAAATAGCTCTCGATCTGTAACCACAAATAGCCTATCATTATACCAAGCACGACCCCTGCTATCACGTCAGAAGGGTAATGCACACCTGCAAACACACGACTTAAAGCCATTGCAATTGCACCTGACCAAATAAGAATACCATATTTTTTTGCTACCGGATACAAGAACATAGCTGTTGCAAAGGCAGCTGTCGAATGTGCACTTGGCATGGAATAGCCCGAGGCTTCCACAACAAATCGAACATCTTCCGGACGGGGTACCATTAACTGTGATTTGATCAATGCGACCGCCTCCACCAGGAAAAGCATCATCGAACAATAATAGAGAGCTTTCTCCTTTGAGATCGATATGAACAAAATAGCAGCTATCAATACCCACAATATATCAGCCCCTGCCACTGACAAAAATACCACAATGGGATCAAAACCAGCATAAGAGTTCAGGATATGCAGTATCTGAGCATCCAGGGATGAGAACGACATAAATAATTGTAGGAGCTGTATAGATAAACAATTTTGCAAGATACCGAGGTTGAACATGTCCGTAAAAAACAGATGGCAATTCTGGATAGATAGGGGAGGAACATTTACAGATGTTATTGGCAGATCTCCCGAGGGAGAGACCATCACCCATAAACTACTCTCGGAAAACCCGGAACATTATGAAGATGCAGCAATTGAAGGGATACGCCAGATGCTTGACCTAGGAGCAGATGAGCAATTGCCAACAAAGGACATTGAATGCATAAAGATGGGAACAACAGTAGGTACAAATGCACTTCTTGAAAGAAAAGGCGAGAACTTTGCCCTTGTGGTAACCAAAGGGTTCAGGGATGCTCTAAGAATAGGATACCAGAACCGACCGGACATATTTGCACTTGACATCAAGCTCCCCGAAGTCCTCTATAAAAGTGTTATCGAAGCTGAAGAGCGCTACAGTTCCAATGGTGAAGAGCTGGCACCCCTTAATGAGGACAAATTAAGGAGAGACCTTAAAGAACTTCATGATTCAGGAATATATTCCCTTGCAGTGGCTCTTATGCACTCTTATCGTTATCCGGAGCATGAACTTGCTATTGAAAGGATAGCAAAGGAGATAGGATTTACACATATTTCCCTATCCCACAAGATCAGCCCCATCATAAAAATAATAGGACGCGGGGAAACGACCATGGTGGACGGGTATCTTTCGCCCGTATTACAGCGTTATGTTGACAGGATACATTCAATATTGCGATCCAATGGAGATAACACCAGCCTATTGTTTATGCAATCGAACGGAGGACTAACACAAGCGACTTCGTTCAGAGGCAAGGACAGCATTCT
>NZ_JAUVEY010000089.1:0-9202 GCF_030594565.1 Methanococcoides sp. | reverse complement strand
GTCAGGGAAATGAATGTCCTTGATAAATTATCATTACGAGTAGGATGCTTTGGTGCAGAACCATGGTCATCCAGTACCAGAAAAGAACTTGAAGATGCGTTCAACATTAAAGCGTATGATTCCTATGGCCTATCCGAGATGATGGGACCTGGCATCGCATTCGAGTGTCAGGAACAGGACGGCCTTCACATATGGAGTGATCATTATCTTGTTGAAGTGCTTGACGAGGATGGCGAACAGGTTGCTGAAGGTGAGAAGGGCGAACTTGTGCTTACTTCATTAACAAAGGAAGCATTTCCTGTGATCAGATATCGTACCGGCGACATCACAAGACTTCTTAAAAGCGAGTGTGTTTGTGGACGTACAAGCAACCGTATCTCAAGGATACTCGGAAGAGCAGATGATATGCTTATTGTAAGAGGCATCAATGTTTTCCCATCACAGATAGAGAATGTTCTTGTGAGGATCGGGAAGATCACCGACCAGTTCGAGATATATCTTGACAGGAACAAGAAGAAACTGGACGAGATAACAGTCAGGGTAGAACTCGATGAAGGTGCATTCACAGGTGAGATACAGGACCTCGAATCAACAAGAAGACTTGTTGAAAGCGAGCTTAAGAGCGTATTGAACATCAGGGCCAATGTCGAACTTGTGGAAAAGGGAACAATTCCAAGAAGCACAGGTAAAGCAAAGAGGGTCTTTGACAGAAGGGAAGCTATCTGAGTCCCTTTTTTGCATCTAGATATTGCATGCCAATAAGAATAATTGTTCTCAAATATCAGTTGTGAGGTTGCGATAATGCCACATGTAATGGAGATCCTTGGAAAGACGAAAGTCGTTGTAGAGAATGGCGAAGTGGTTGAAGTCGGTGAACCGGAAATAGACTGGTGCCCACTGTTCGAGAAAGCAAGAGGCATTAAAAGGATCACACGCGAGGCTGTTAAGGAGAATATGGAGTTTCGCATAAAGGATTTTGGTCTTTTTACAAAGGACCGTATGCTTGAGATGGATGTTTTCGTGGGTTTTGGCGCTTCGGAAGTTATGATGACAGGACTTGGAAGGGACATCCTCGATACTACAGTGACAGTTTGTGACGGTGCAGGCACTGTTATCACGAACAATCCGGTGCTTGTTCAGGGAATGGGAGCAAGGATTTCGGGACTTGTGGAGACCGAACCTATTGATGAGGTCATGGACCGCATTGGGAAGATGGGCGGTATTGTGCTTAATCCATCTACTGCCATAATCGATCCTGTCGGAGGAGTCCTTAAGGCAATTGAACTCGGTTTCAAGAGAATTGCTGTTACTGTTGTTGACCCCGGAACTGCCAGAATGCTTCGCGAAATTGAGGGTGAGAACGACCTTGAGCTAATGATCATCGGAGCTCATACTACAGGTCTTAGCAGGGAAAATGCCCTTGAGATAATAAAGTACCTTGACATCATTACTTCCTGTGCATCAAAAGCGATACGGGATGTCATCAAACCTCTGGCACAGGTAGGTACTGCAGTACCTCTTTTTGCACTTACACAGAAAGGAAAAGAGCTTTTACTTGAGCGTGCAAAGGAAGTTGAAAGCCCCATTCTTGTTAATACTATGTCATTGCCAGTATTGCCAAAAAAGAAGCAGCCTAAGGAACTTATCTGAACTTTAGTCGGGCTTTGTACCCTAACTTTTGATAGACAACGCCCAGAACAAGTTGTTAATAAATAAAAGAATAAGGTCACTCATCAAAACTGGTGACCTTTTCATCCTTTGCATCAGAGATGGATGCAGTTATCATTTTGAATTTAGGTACTCCGGAACCACCGGTCTCAGAAGATACCAGGGCATTTGACCAGGGGCTGTTGGTCATGTATCCGATGCCTTCATGCCCTTCATCGTAGTCGGAAGGTCTGAGATGCACAACAACTCTTCCGAAGTTGTTCTTAAGAACTGCCTTTCTTCCATCCTTAAGCACCATCTTCTTCATGTCACCTTTATCCAGCAGAATTACAGCTGAACGTTCGGCATATTCATCCCCACATCCTGATGATTCAAGAGCGGTGCTTTGGAAGATATCCCTGTAGGTTATTATCTTGATATCGTATTCAGGAGCTTTGAGAAATTGTCCAAATCCCATTTATAATTCCCCCATAATGCGTTCCAGTATCTCTGCATCACACATTCGATCAGTTTCAGTCATGGCTTTGAACTCCACTTCAACACCATCCATCCTGACAGCAGTTCCCCCACACTCCGACCCTGCAGTGGCGGCTGGAATTGACACTTTTGCTTTTCGGGACGTCAGAGTATTGCATGGATCAATAGTGATTACCGAAATGTCCAACAGCTCTTTTGCAATACTGCCTGGAAGACTTGACATCGGGTCAGACCCTATTATTAGCGCTGCATCAACGGTTCTTGCCCTCAGCAATTCCACAACAGAACAGTGTGCTCCATGTTCAACATCATTCCCTGTGAATTTGACACGGTTAATATATCCGGTTTCCTCATGCAGGTTATGATTGGATCCCCGCATATTATACTGACCTACCATCGGGATGAGATGGAAGTTGGAAACTTCATTGAGCTTATCCATTAAACGGACTAGCGGTTCAATTTCCTCAAGTGAATAAACAAGGCCCAAGCCAACACAAATCACCCCGAATTCAGCTTTTTTAAGCATATTCGCAAGTTCAAGTATCTTCTTCGGACCCATTCCGAAAGAAACCTTGGGGACCTTGCCGGAAAGACCATTTGCGAGTGCATTAAGCAGCTCTTCATCCGCCTGTGGCGGTATCTGGTAGAACTTATCACCACAGATAGTAGCAGTATCAGACTTCCTCACATCGATGCAAATAGCTGTACGATCTTCCTCCCAACCACGTTGTCTTTCTTTTCCACGGGGGAAATAGGTGTATTTGGACAGATGTCTCGGATGTGAGTTAGAGGGGTCTGCTCCCCAGTAGACAATAACATCCGCCTTGTCCTTTACTTCATCAAGTGTGCAGGTCCTTATCTTATTCTCAAGTATTGCTTCGACGACAGGTCCCTGGCAGAACGAAGAAGTATCATCAAAATAAGCACCAGTCCTTTTTGCTACCTCAATAGCATTTTTCTGTGCCTGACTGGTCGAGTTCCCCATTCCAAAGAGCACCGGAGAATCGGCTTCCTTGAGTATTCGGGCAGCTTCTATGATAGCATCTTCAAGAGATGCGGGTGCGCCATCGATCCTACACTCAGCAGGTCTATTACATTCTTTCAGGCGAGCTACACCCTTTAGACATGCATTGTTCACCTTTGAAACCTTACCATCCTCTAGCTCGACCTCTATATCATCACAGAGAAGTCCACAACCTGTGCAAACGTAATATTCATTTTCCATTTGTTTCACACCATGATCAGACGAATTCAATTGCTTTTGTGGGGCATGTAACGATACAACCATTGCATAGTATCTTATTCTTACCAAATCGGCGACACTGACTTACATTGGATAGACGTACGACACCATCCTCTACCCGAAGGATCACATTGTCACTGGTGGGTGCATTTCCTGAACCTGCACCATACGGATCTTCAGCCACGTTAACAGGACATGCAACAACACAGTTACCGCACCCAATGCATTTTTCAGTATGCACGATCATACCCGACTCAGAAGCCTCTCCTGCAGGTGTGATGATCTCGGAAAGTTTATCATAGTTCTCTTTGAACTTGTCCTCTTTCAGAGGCGGGCAATCATCGACCACGACCTCTCTTGAAAGAAGTGCTGCTGCAAACGCCATACAGGTCGCTTTACCACACTGTTTGCAATTTGTTTTTGGTAGTAACTGGTATATTTCCAATGCATTTGTCATGAATTCACCTGAAAAATATTAAAAATAACGAAGGAAAAATGTGCTATCTTTCGTTTCAGCCCTTTTTCTTAAAGAACAGATCACAATGACAGGAGCCATCATTACTTATCTCGTCCTTATGATAGATACAGGGACAGATTATTTTTTTGTCCTCCTGATCATCACCAGTCACTATCCTGCAGGGGCAGTAGTTCTTCCCGTGTTTGTTCCTGTTCCTTGCCAGTCCTTCAAGAACAAGATGCAATGACTCTTCGTCGGGATTTAACATATATCCAGCCTTATCGGCATATTTGGATGTCCATACGTGCATGTCTTCTTTAGTAGATTCATTATTTGTCATGTTTTTCACTTCTGATGGACTGTTGCTGGACCGTTGCTCCAGTAAGTTATCAAGATGTTCTCGGAGTTTATCTTCTTTGGTGTAGCCAACAACATTTTCCTCCAGATTGCCATCTTTGAAGAAAAGAAGAGTAGGAACACCTAATATATTGAACCTTTTTCCGATTTCAGGTGAACCTTTAAGGTCAATCTTAATAAACTTTACCTTTGATTCGTATTCACCTGCCAGTTTTTCGAATATGGGCCCCATCTTTTTACAAGGTGGGCATGTCTTTGTAAAACAATCAACTACAACGGGCAATTCTGAATGTTCCACCTCTGCCTCAAAAGCAAGGGTATTTATCACGAAGAGATTCTTGTTCAACTCCTCAACCACGGGTTCAGTGAATTTAACTTGCTTCTGCCCCCCGAAAATGCTTCCGATAAAACTTCCCAATCCCATTTATAACACCTTTTTATTTAAAATGTAACTTATGCTACCATTAATCATATGCACGTAAATTATTTAACATTGCACATTTAGAGTTTAGGCTTTATTTATATAATATCAGCTTATAGAGAATTTATTATGTCGATAAAAAATATTAGCAAAAAACAAGCGCAGTATAGCGGATATGCCATATTTGTATTTATTTTTGTGCTGATAGCATTCCCCCTACTCATTCCCATGGGTTTCAAGATGCTCATTCTAGTACCACTGGCTTTCGCTATCGGCATGATGGGTTACTGGCTGGGCGGCTTAATTCACAGGAAAATGAGTGAATAAATCACTTATTTTCAGATGGCAGTAATTAAGTAGGCACATAAAGTAGAACTATAAAAAAAGGGATCTCATCAACATTGAGTGGGTAATTTAATATTCATACCTTCCAATTCAATCATTATGGAAGATAAAGAACTCCTTCAAATTGCTCTTGGTTTATCATCGCCTTGGTTTGTAAAAGATATTAATCTTAATACTTCCAAAAAAAGAATGGATATTTACCTTGATTTTACCAAGGGAACGAAGTTCCCTTGTCCCATTTGTAACAAATTGAGTGAATTGCATGATACTAAAGAAAAGGTATGGAGACATCTCGATTTCTTCCATTATGAAACATATCTTCATACAAGAGTGCCACGAACAAAATGCAATGAACACGGTGTAAAGCTTGTAAATGTTCCCTGGACAAGACAAAATACTGGATTTACTCTGTTCTTTGAAGCCTTAATTGTTGCCATGTCCAAAGAAATGACAGTGTCTGCTATTGCTGATATGGTAAATGTTCATGAAGATTCATTATGGAGAATCCTTAGTCATTATGTTAAGGAAGCAATGGTGAAAACTAATCTATCGAATCTTGATATAATTGGAGTGGATGAGATTTCTGTCAAGAAAGGTCACAGTTATGTGACTTTGTTCTATGATCTGAATAAAGATAGGGTAATCCATATTGAAAATGGAAAGGGAAAGGATGGGTTTAGGAAATTTAGAGATTTCCTCTCTACAAAAACAAATCCTGATAATATAAGATACATATCAATGGATATGTCTCCTGCTTTCAAAGGTGGAGCAAAAGAATATTTCCCGAACGCGAAGGTTGTTTTTGATAAATTCCATATTGTTAAAATGATGAATGATGCTATCGATAAAGTTAGAAGAAGTGAATATCAATCGAATAAAGAACTTGGTAAAACAAGATTCATGTGGTTGAAGAATCCAGAAAATCTAACTGATAGAGAAATCATTAAAATGAAATCCATCAAGGATTTAGATACTAAGACTGCTAAAGCTTACAAGTTCAAACTTGCATTAAAACGATTGTGGGAAATCAAAAACACAAGAGCTGCAAGGGAATATCTGGAAAAATGGCACTACTGGGGAACTCATAGCAATATTAAAGAGATCATTACATTGGCAAAGATGATAAAAAGAAATTCGTATGGAATTTTGGAATCAATTAAAGGAGATATCAGTAATGGGGTTGTCGAAGGATTGAACAACAAGATTAAGACAGCTTTCAAGAGATCATATGGATTGAAGACTGAAATGTATAGGAATACAATGATATTCTTGATGGCGGGGAAATTGAAATTACCCACACGATCTTAAAGAGAACCAAAAAAAGAAAGTTCACATTTGTGACGAAACATGAATTCTTTTTTGTTGAGTATAAGGAATAATCCCATAATCCGTATACAGGAAATGCGACAGCAGGGAATTCAGGTATCCCTGAGAAATAATTTCACCCCTTCAACAAGTTCAGTTTGTGTGGATTCAATACTGCGTCAGCAACACATGCTAATAGCACCTTTTACCGAGAACCTGTAAAAGATATCTGAGAATTATCATCAGCTGTATCGATGAAGGCTTCACCCCCTTCATCAAAGAAACTATAATATCTACCTGTTCCAATTTTATTATCCTATTGGAGATCTCCTTTTGAAACTACAGAATTATTGACTATGCTGTTTAGAGAGATCTTATTATCATCAAAAGCAATTATGCGGATGCTTCCATTATTATCATTGATCATATTGCCACTGATCACATTATTATTGCTTTTTATCAGAAGTTATAGACCATCCATAGGTTACTGTCAATAAGATTCTGTTCAATTACATTTCCCCCGGATTTGAAAAGATATATACCATATTGATTTTCTTTTATAATATTATTTGTTATGACATTATCTTTTGAAACCATATATAATCCGCTTCTTCCGTTGCAAAGAACAAATCCATCAACGACCGAATTTCCTGCATAGAGATTAATGGGATTTCCGAATCCCTTTGCATCTATGACAGGACTGCCTACTCCCTGTAATGTCAGTTGCTTATTTACGATCAAATTCTCTTCATAAGTACCACTATGAACAATGATCTTGTCCCCTTCATTTGCATTGTTTACAGCATCCTGTATACAGGAATATTCCTTTCCAGATCCTACTTCAATGATGGCTGCATTTGCCTTTGTTACGATGACTGACATAAGTAATGGTAACAAGAATAATTTGATCATAACATGTATCCTAATGTTCATTATGCACCCTCACCCCAATTGTATTAGATAGAATGTTAAAAAAAGTAATAAAGATGAATGAACTATATTTTAGAACGGATAATTAGTACTTGAAGTTAGTACTAACAGTCATGGCCAATAGTCAGAACTATTAATTAGGATCGATACCTGGTAAAGTTGATCAAAACAAAATTAAAAAAAATGGATTTAAAATCAAAACTCAGCAGAAAAGATCGAACCCATATCATTTATCTTATAAAGATATTCAGACCCTAGATCAGTTATTGAATACTTGTTTGAAGTTTTTTCTACAAGACCAACATCCATCATCATGTTGATATACTGATCAGCCCGGTTAAAATTTAAGTTTGCATTATAAACTATTGCAGTTTTTGTCACCTGTGACTTCTTTACAACATTTAAAATATCTACCATTATTTCAATCTTTCCACGACGCATTTTCCCCACACCACATCTTTAATTTGATTTAATTATCCCCAATCAATCTGGGTGTTTCTTTTATTTAAAGGTTACGAAATCATTATATATACTCATCATAATGAGTAGGAGAAAATTTAGTAGTGAACAAATTACAGTTCAAACTAATATAAGCGGCATCAGACGATACACTTATAGGTGGCAAAATTCCCTGCACATGCATTTCCAATCGAAAAATAAGGTCACTTACTGATCGATTTGAATTAAATCCTACTAAATATGTCAAAAATGCACCACAATCCACATCAACCTATTAAAATTCCAATAAATGGTACTTAATAGTAAGATCTATTTCATGCTGCCATAGGCATGGCAATAGGAAAGCCTCAAGATAGCCTTTTTCAAAAAACTATTATAAGATAACTTGTGAAACATCATTCTGAGATATCTTCAAAGGATCGATGTGGGACAATTCATAAACTCAAATTACAAGATCCTTATGCAACTACTCCTTCGATTATCAAAATCTAATCAAAAATATGACTTTGCGATCAATTACACCAATGACCCTAATATGGTAAAAGATATGTTTCAATTCAGGGGATGGACGAGAGTAAGCAAAAAGGTCAACAAACTCATATTCATACATCTCAGTGTACATCATTGACAAAAATAAAAGGTTTACACTATCTGCTTCATCTATAAAAAAAAGCAAACCAAAAATTGGTCCCCTCACTAATTCATTTATCTGATAATACAAGAAGTAAAAGTAAAATCGCCTGTAAGCTTATAACTGAGAAGGTCAATATCCGAATTTATTGGATTTTTCATAGACCTTATCCATCGGGTTTTTGGAAGATGTAGCATGATTTAGAAAATCGCTATCATCTTCCTTCCTTTATGGAGCTTTATTTGTTTTACTTTTCTTTTTCAAATGAAATTTTTTATTTACTTTTTGCGCTTAACAATGATAATTGCGCCTACCAATGAAACCAGTATCAAACCGAATATCCCAGTAACAAGCGCAGAGGACTCTGCTTCTGATGATGGTACATTCTCGTTTGTAGTTTCAATTTCAGTTCTATCTCCTGCTAAAGCAATGCTCTCAAATGTATTTTCCTCATCTGAATTATCCTGGACTTCTGCATCATCCAATGAAGATGAAGATGAAGATGAACTTGCTGATGGAGATGAACTAAAACTTGAGGATCCACTTGAGGATTCGGCAACTGTTTTATCAGCTGGTTTTTCACTTACGGCAGGGGCTGATGATGCAAGAGTTGTAGTTACTGTGGCTCCCGGAGCTGCATTTGTGAGGTCAACAAGGTCTGTCTCGACACCATTCACATAGAACTTGAGATTCTCGTAATCATCGGAATCACTGGTTATTAACAACCTGTTAGCAGGCGAATCGCCATATACTCCTGCGGAGCCTACGGTAGCTGCACCAACTGTCTTTTCTCCAAGTTTGACTGTAATTTCAGTTCCCACAGGTGCTACTTCTCCATCAATAGTAACTTCTCCCCCTACGATTAAAGGAAGTGATGGACTAGCTTCAGAAGCAGTACTTACAGGGATC
>NZ_JAUVEY010000169.1:0-3811 GCF_030594565.1 Methanococcoides sp. | reverse complement strand
CTGCTGCACTGCAGGCGATGGACCGGTTCGAACACATGACGTTGTCACTTCCTGGTGTTGTGGGGGTGCAAAGTGCGACATCTGTTATCAAGGATGCCAATTACAAAGTGAACGGTGAAGCAGCATTGCCTGAAGATGATGCGGAACTTGCAACATTGATAAGGGACTATGTGCCGGAGGGATTGATGCCTGATGCTACTCATACTCTAATGTATGTGGAGATGGCAGGTTCAACCTCAGACGAACAGAAACAGGAGGTTCTGCGTGAACTTGAGGTATCGGTCGCAATGGCGGAGTTCCCTCCTGACTATAATGTAGTGGTTACCGGAGAGCCGGCTTTCATGGTTTCCATGAACAATGCAATGATGTCTAGCATGGCTGTATTGCTTGGCCTTTCAGTCATATTGATGATAGTGGTACTCTACCTGGTATTTGGTCATGTCAGGTGGAGGCTTATGCCATTGGCAATTGTGTTGCTGGGAATCATCTATACGTTCGGAGCTATGGGTTATCTGGAGATACCCATGACAATGGTTTCAATGGCAGCTTTCCCTGTATTGATTGGGCTTGGTATTGATTATGCTATCCAGTTCCATAATCGTATCGAAGAAGAACTTGAACGGGGTGAATCTCCTGAGGCTGCCGTGGTGGATACTATCAAGCACACAGGCCCTGCTGTTCTGATCGCACTTATTATTACTTCACTGGGTTTCTTCTCTCTTCTGACCTCCAGCGTACCTATGATACAGGATTTTGCAAAATTGCTTCTCATAGGTATTGTAATGTGTTTCCTTGCATCCCTGTTTGTCGGGGTGACCGTGATATATGGTCTTAACCACATGCAATCGATACGCAAGGAGAAATTTGGAAAATTATCTTTAACTGGCAGAAGCAAGTCGAAAACATCCTCTTCTACTCAAGATGCTAAGCCGGATATTATGGAAAGATTGCTTGGACGTACCACCACCTTCACTATCAAGCATCCTTTCCTGGTCCTTTCTATAGCTCTTCTTACTTGTACGGCGGGATTGGTGGCCGATACTCAAGTAGGTATCCAGACCGATACGGAGGCGTTCGTTCCGCAGGACCTTCCTGCGCTGATAGACCTTGGGCATCTTTCTGATATCACCGGGGGTGAGGACCAGTTCAACATAATTATAAAGACTAATAATGTGGCTGATCCTGAACTTCTGCAATGGATGGATGAGTTTGCTGAGCATGAGGTCGATAGTCGAAGCAGTATTCTCGGAGCGGAGAGTATGGCCTCTGTCATCAGTTCAATGAATGGTGGCATCATTCCCGATAGTGAGGCTGAGATAAATGCTCTGTATGATCAGATGCCTGCTCAGCAGAAAGAGCGCTTCATGTATGGTGGGAATATGCTGTTGCTTAATCTGAACATTGGTGATGCAATGGGCGGTCTTGGTATGGAAGGCATTGAAGTTCTTATCGATGTTGTCGAGGATGACATGGTGTGGATGGCTCCGCCGCCGGGTGTATCTGCAACGATAACCGGAAGCAATGTGGTCTTTACAGAAGTTATCGGGGCCCTTACATCTGGAAGGGTGTTCATGACGTATCTTGGCCTTGGTCTGGTATTTGGCGGGTTGCTTTTGATCTATCGTGATCTTCTCAAAGCGCTTGTCCCCGTTATTACCATGTTCATGGTCATTGGTTGGTCAGGAGGCCTGATGTATCTTATGGGTATGGACTATACACCCATGACAGCTACACTGGGTGCCCTGATCCTTGGTGTTGGTTCGGAGTATGCTGTGCTGATGATGGAGAGGTATTTCGAGGAAAAAGAAAAAGGTGCCACTCCTGAGGAAGCTATGTCGAAAGCGGGTATCAAGATCGGTAAGGCCATTATAACTTCAGGACTGACTACGCTGTTTGGATTCTGTGCACTGGTGGTGTCCGATTTCAATATGATCAGTAGCTTTGGTGTTATCACTGTAATAGATGTGGGACTTGCTCTGTTCGCAACGTTTGTGATCTTCCCGCCGGTTATGGTTCTGCTTGACAATTTCCGTGAGAAGAGGAAAGCAGCAAAAACGTTACTTGACGGATCATTTGAAAATAAAGAACTGGGTACAGAAATAGGTACTTATGGCAATGAACCGGGGGCTGATGCCTTTTGATGATGAATTGTAAATATACAAAAAAACAGAAATATGTTAATTCGGCGTTCATGCTAACATTTTTGTTGGCTGTAGCTTTGCTCGTTCTGGCAGTTTCCCCTTTGGCGGAAGCAAAAGAGTTCATGCAGCCGAATCATGAATTTTCCACCAATTATTATGACGGATATGGTGAACCGGATATCTATGCTTCCGTTCTGGGGGACGTTGAGTTCGAACGAGGGGAGACTGCACAGGTGCGTGTTGTTCTTTCTAACAGAGGTGTTTTGCATGGCTTTAAGGCAAAAGGCGATGTGGGAACGGACGAGGGATTGCATTCCTTGTCCTTAAAGGAGCTTGAATATGAGTCTTTGAGAACAACAGCATTCGGCATTAAGGCTGAGATGATATCTTCTACAGATCATATAGAGGTCGATCCGGTTACGAGTGTTCAGACTCTTGAAAAGCTTTCACCGGGTGTACTCCCTACTGATCCGATGGCCTTTACGATAACTATCTCTGACAATGCTCCAGCAGGTAGCTATATGCTTTTGCTCCCTGTGAGCTATGAATTCCAGGATGGGGTGGAGATGACCGATGGAATTACTGTTAGGATCGGTCTGCCTGATGTTGATCATACGACCTTCTACGAGATCAGGAATACGACGCTTCTGATCCCGGTTATCATCGAACCTTCTGCAAAGTTCGTGGTCTCTGAGGTCGAAGGGGAACTTACGTCAGGACAATCTGGTACTATCAATGTGACCTATACGAATATCGGTGAGGTCGAAGCACATGATGCATATGCCCGCATCATTACGATGAAACCTTTGAGCTCTAGCAGATCGGTCGTTGATCTTGGGAACGTTGCCTCAGGTGAAGGTAAGACCGTTTCATTCAATGTTGCTTCGGAAATATCTGTTGTCGAGAAGATCTATGGTATCGATAGTGAGGTCAAATATCGCAATGATGATGGCGAGATCGAGTTTTCGGATAACATCTTTGTTGAGGTTCCGATAAGGTCCAGGGAGTCCAGCATAAGTATCACTCTTGTAGCATTTGTAGGAATTCTATTGCTGGTTATCTACATGGGCTACAATACTTTGAGGAAGGCTAAAAAAGCTAAATAATATTTTTAAATTATCTAATTTACAATATCAAGAGGACTAATTATGGTGAAAATGACCGATTCCAGATATGCTTTGCCAATTATGGCTTCACTTGCGGTTTTGCTCCTTTGTGCAATTCCTGCAAGTGCTGAGTTTACGGCAGCTAATGCTGACCTGCCTGATTTCTTCAATTTCGATGACAACTATTATACTGTGTATGGCGGCCCGGATGTGACTGCAACCCTTGTGGGTGATAATGAATTTGAGCGTGGAGATTCCGTTACTTTGAACCTCGATCTTATGAACAAAGGTCTTATTACGGGATTCGAATCGGAAGAGGACAAGAAATTCCTTGATAAGCTGGAACAGAAGTTGCAGAGCACTGAAATGTCATACGAAGCACAGCGCACCACTGCAATTGGTATTGTAGCAGTTCTGACCTCCCTTGATCCGGATGTTGATGTCAAGTCTGGTCCTCAGGAAGCCGGGACCCTTGTATCAGGTCAGCAGACCGAGTCTCCTGTGAAGTTCAATATCGAGATCTCGAACAATGCAGGGTCTGGAAGTTACCCGATGCGCTTGGAC
>NZ_JAUVEY010000096.1:0-8539 GCF_030594565.1 Methanococcoides sp. | reverse complement strand
AAACCAGGTTGAATTTCAGGGAGTGACTAAAATAGAGGCATAGTATATTGTTTTTTGGTAAAATCAATATCAAGCACTGATGGAATTGTGTTGAGTATTCTAAGTTTATATCAAAAACGTGAGGATGGCTGAATAGTTACGAAAAATCAAATGATTTGACAAATCCTGCTCCATCAATTACCCTCTTATCCCCATCATCGACTTCAGTTTCTAATACTGAAGGTGATTCGACAACTTTTACAGCAACCATAGACCAAGTTTCTGATGTAACATGGATTCTTGATGGAATTACTCTTTACACCAACACATCTGGCACAACAGCATCATATTACAACAATTCTGCAAAAGCAGGCACACATAATCTCACAGTAGTAGCAGAAAATGCAAATGGAGCCGATCAGAAAAAGTGGACATGGACAGTCACAGAGCCACCAGCACCATCAATAACTCTCTCATCCCCTTCGTTTTCATCGGTTTCTGATATTGAAGGCAATTCGCGAACTTTCACAGTAACGGTTGATCAGTTAGCCGATGTTACATGGGTTTTTGATGGAGTCACGATTCAAACTGACACATCTGTCCAGACAGTATCATACTACAACAGTTCTGCGCATGAAGGTGTGTATAATATCACAATAGTGGCAGAAAATGCAAACGGAGCCAGCCAGAACAAATGGACGTGGACTGTCACCGATCCAAACCTGTACACAATGCAACTCCAGAAAGGATGGAACCTTGTTTCCACCCCACTAACACCCGGCACACCAGATGTTAACACGCTCTTTGGTAGCAACAGTGATGTAATTTTGCCAGTGTACTCATGGAATACTGCAAACAAGCAATACTACGATGTGAGCACGATCGAGATCGGTAAGGGATACTGGATTCTTGCTTTAAAAGACACACAAGTCACGCTTGCAGGTACGTCATACAGTGAATGAATGGGGCGACATTATGTCAAAAATGAAGTTCATTGTAGCGTTTGTTTTATTGATAACCATGTGCACAGGTGTTGCCGGTGCCACATGGTCATCTTCTATGTATATCACAGCCCTGCCTGCATCAAGTGATGGTAGTTCTCCACCGCCACCACCGGCTACGTATGTGCGCATTTTTGGTGTTGATGGCAATGCAACAGATGGCTTTGACAGGGATTACGATGTCACCGCGCCACCTGCACCAACGGTTAATGCACTGGATGCATATTTTCCATGCACCCATGAAGTCGTAACGCGCCTTGCGACCGATATGAAAACAGATGCGGACACCATCACATGGACTTTGAAGGTCACAGTTCCAAGTGGGTCTACTCTTGATATGAATTGGGATGTGAGCAATTCTCCTTCCGATAAAATGCTTGTAATGAACACTGGCAGTGCAAGCATTGATATGAAAACTCAAAGTTCCACCACTTTTGAAACCGGAAGTTATTCATTGTCCATAACTTCAAGCAAAGTTGTGCAAGATAATTCCACCCCCCCCTCCTCATCAGGCGGCGGTGGAGGCAGCGGCACATCCGGTGAAGAATACGAGAACATCGAAGTAAAAGACGTCGTGCACAAACATATCGTAATGGATGAAGAAACGTCATACGAATTCAAAGAAGAATCAAATGCCATCGAGACAATAAAATTCACTGCCCTCAAAAACGCAGGCGAGATCTCAGCAACGATCGAAGTGCTCAAAGGAAAGTCAGCATTGGTGAAAAATGACCCGCCGGGCAGGGTTTACCAGAATCTGAACATCTGGGTCGGGAAGTCTGGATTTGCGACATCGGACAATATCGCTGATGTGAAGGTCGGGTTCAAGGTGGAAAAGTCATGGATCGAGGCTAATGACATTGTTGTAGCAACGATCAGGTTGTGCAGGTACCATAATGACGTGTGGAATCCTCTCCCAACCAATAAGAGTGGGGAGGATGATACGTACATCTACTTTGAGGCAAAAACACCCGGATTCTCGCCGTTCTCGATAATTGGCAGCACGGAGGAAGATCTGGTAACACAGGGTGCGAACACAGAGGCAATGTCAACTGCCGAATCGGAGCAGACCAGTACACAAGATAGTAATGGTGAGAGGGAGCAGAGCGATGAAGGTATCTCAATGTGGTACTTGGTCGGCGCGCTGGCAATAATGCTCATCGCCGGCGGCGCATATTTGATGTACAGGACTAAAAAGGATGAGGATGGGGAAGTGTTGTAGCCCAACTTTGACAGTCAAGATTAATATAAGTGTTCTTAATTATGTTAGGGCTGTCAAAAACTTTGGTGTTACAGTTTTTGACAGCCCCACCCATTAAAGCAAACTATATACAACAAGAACAAGATTTTATTAATCATCGGAACTAATGTTGTAGTATCATATTCGTTTTTAGAGATGCTTTGGGGAGCTTTCATGAAAATAAAGAGGATCGTTATTAAGAACCTATTTGGAACGTTCGATCATGATGTTCCGTTGAACACGGAAGAACATATCACCATTCTTCACGGACCGAATGGCATTGGTAAGACGGTCCTACTTCAGATATTGAATTCGCTATTCCGTTCTAACTATTATGAGCTTTACCGCATTCCTTTCAGCAGGCTCGAGATCGAGTTCAGTGACCGGAGCAGACTTTTAGTAAGGAAGAAACTGCACCTAGATGAACTTGGCCCCCTCAAGGCCGAGAACAGCAGTTATCGGGAACTGGCATTCGAATGGCTTAAACCCACAAAGAAGAAGGTCCGTTATACGGTCAAACCCATTGATATTGAAGAAGTTTTCTCGACACCTAAGGTCGAGCGCATGATACCCGAGCTTGAGAAGATAGATGATAACACCTGGGTGCATTTCACCACGCAGGAAAAGCTCACATCCGAAGAGGTCATGAGCCTTTTCAGTGACAAGCTCCCACAAAAGAGAAAGGATGAACCCGCATGGCTCAGGGAAGTGCTAGCTTCCATCAACATCTGTTTCATTAAGACACAACGCCTGCTAAGTATTTCGTTCTCCCAATCCGTAGAGACAGAAAGAAGGACCTCCGTCATACCTTCTGTGATAAGTTATTCCGATGAACTTGCAGCCTCCATGCAGAAGAAACTTGCAGAATATGCAGCACTTTCGCAATCCCTTGATCGTACATTCCCTTCGAGGCTGCTAAAGACGGACAGTAAACAGTTGGATACATCCATAGAAGAACTAAAAGTCGAACTTACCGAACTGGAAGACAAAAGAAAACAACTCATAGAGGCAGGATTCATCGAGGCTGAAGGCGGTCTTGACATAGAGGAGATCACAGATATCGATGAGAGCAACAGGAATTTCCTCCAGCTTTACATAGAAGATGTCAAACAAAAGCTCAGCGTATTCAATGATCTTACCCAAAGGATAGACCTTTTGATAAACATAATCAATTGCAGATTCCTTTACAAGAAACTCTCGGTCAGCAAAAAGGATGGATTTGTTTTTACAACGGCAGAAAATATGCCCCTTTCACCGACCAAGCTCTCATCCGGAGAGCAGCAGGAACTGGTACTGTTCTACGAGCTGTTGTTCCATGTAGAACCTGAAGCTTTGATACTTATTGATGAACCCGAAATATCACTACATGTCCTATGGCAACAACAGTTCCTAAGAGACTTACAGGCGATAACCCAGCTCGCAGGTTTTGATGTCCTGATAGCCACACATTCGCCACAGATAATCCATGACCGCTGGGACCTTACCGTTGAGCTTAGAGGACGCGATAATGAAGAGATACTTGACAGCTGACGATATCGCGAACAACGTTCGAATGATGCGAACCCAGTTCAGGGGTAGTGTATTGATAATCGAAGGCAGCACCGACATGAGGCTCTACCAGCGATTTGTGGATGATAAAAGATGCAAGGTCATCCCCGCCAATGGCAAGGAGAATGCTATCAAGGTCATACAGATCCTTAAACGTTCAAAGATGGAAGGTGTTCTGACCATCGTAGATGCTGATTTCTGGCGGGCTGACGGAATAAGGAACAAGAATGATAATGTACTTGTCACCGACACCCATGATCTTGAGACAATGCTTATTGCATCAGAAGCACTGAATCGTCTTCTTGAAGAATTCACATCACCGTACAAAGTTGAAGCGCTTCATATGCCCATAAGACAACTCTTGCTCTATACAGCAATGCCATTGGGACTTTTCAGATGGCTTTCCTCCTCTGGCAAAGATAAACTGTCACTCAGGTTCAAGGACATAGATTTTGATCATTTCATGGAAGTACAGCCACTATCGATAAACATCAAACGTCTCATACGAGAGGTGAAGGTCAACTCACACGGACATTCCCTGAACGAAAGAGTCATACGCAAAAAGATCATGAAAATGCTTGATGAGGATCACGACCCCTGGCAGATATGTTCCGGCCACGATGTTGTAGAGATACTGGCATTCGGACTACGTGAGATCTTTGGCAATTTGGATGCACATCATACTAACGAAGGAATAATAGACAGAAGCCTGCGGCTTGCCTATGATATAACAATGTTCAAGAAGACCGAGCTATATAGCTCGATACTGAATTGGGAAGAAGAGAATGTACCTTACATCGTCCTCAGTGAAGCTTGACCAACATCAGAGCTTTGACATCTTCTTGTAATCCAGCACTTTTGAGACAGGGCTTGTTGAGACCAGAATTCCTGCCTCCTCTACAGCAGAGATCATGTTCACTCCAACGCCCACAAGGATACCGGATAACCCCTCTTCCACCGGAGCACCACATAGATCATAAGCTGAAGAGCCAATGTTCATTACATTGCCTATGCCGGAAGCCTCGAGCTGATGTAAGACATCCTTTGCTTTTTCAACTGCGGAAGATGGAATTGTGCGTATGTTGGCAAGGATGCGACCGTTGCCCGTATCAAGCACGTCCAGAACTGAAGTTGCATGTCTTATCATGAATATCTTTACCGGATCAATGGAAGTACCGGAATACGAGATCAGGTCCCTGAATTGTACGGGATCGTTATGCTCCATTTCCAATATGCCGCCATATGCCGGTTTCACAGGAATGCCGTTTCTGAGAAGCACACCGTCATATGTAATACTGCAAACCGTTGCTATACCCACACTGCCTTCAGGCACATATACCCCGGAATCCGAATCCTCTTCGAAGATCTTAATATTAGGACTTATGCACATGCCACCTGATGCAGCATATTTCATGACATCGAGGGCATTATCGAAGTCGTCCTTGTCGAGAGTAGAAAGGTTGACTATCACGTTGCCTTCTTTGGAAAGGGGGTCGTAATCGGTATTATAGATGAGCTCTTCGATCTTTGTGATAACAAAGCCCAAGCGGTCACCTATAAGAGCATCATCGAGTTCTTTCCTGCCGAAAGTGGTGATGGTACGCCCGCTGTAACCGTGTTTTTCAGTAAATCCCCTTTCATCAAGTATCCTTAAATGATAGCGTACGGCACGTTCGCCTAAATTATAACCACGGCTTTGAAGCTCATCGGCAATGTTCCTTGCGCCTATGGGTTTATCGCTTTCGCTGATAACACGCATGATCTCAATTAATTTACGCTGAATCTGTGGATCGGTCATTTATAGGCACCTGATGTGGATTATAGCTCACAGCAATTTCCATTGGCATTGCTCATTTAATAAAAGCAACGGGTATATACCGGACATCAACTTAAAATTAACTATTGCCGGTTATATCTTTCCTGTTTTTAGTATATAAACCATAAGCCATAATCCCATGAATGCGGCCATAACGAACCCCGCCACCCCAAAAAGAGGAACACCCCCCACATGAGGCTGCATTCCTGTCTGGATGATAAGAGAAGAGCCTAAAATGATAGAAGAAATAATTAAACTGAATGCTAACCGGTTGCTTGATGCATTTAGCTCAGCAACGATACGGTCCATTCCATGATGTTCGAACTTTATGCTCAGGTAGCCTTTCTCTGCTATTGACAGTATGTGTGAGATCTGCAACGGGGCCTTATGCAGCATCCGTGCTGTATACCACATGTCAGTATAAAGGGTGTCCGCAATATTACGAGGCCTGAAACGAGTGCGCATGATGTCCCTGGCATAAGGTTCAGCAATGACGGTCACATTGAAGTCCGGAACCATCTGGAGACCAAAACCACTTACTGTTATCACACCCTTAAAGAGCAATGCAATGTTTGGCGGGATCCTTATCTTGAACTTTCTCAGCAGGGCCATCATTTCCGCTATCATTAGCGGAGTATCAAGCTGCTTTAATGACCTGCTGTAATATTTGTTCAGAACGTGTTCGTAATCGATCTTAAAAGCATGCACATCAATTTCCGTGGGGACCATTCCGAAGTCCTTCAGTACCTCAAGGAACTGGTTCACATCGCCTCTTGTAATAGAGATCAGGGCATCGATCAACAGGTTCCGTATCTCTTTGGATATATGCCCGACCATCCCAAAATCAAGGAGAGCGATCCGGCCATCCTCCATGATAAGGACATTTCCGGAATGCATGTCCGCATGGAAGAAGCCGTCCTCGAATATCTGCTTCATGAATGCCTCTGCTCCACATTCTGCAATTTTGTCCCTGTCCAGTCCAAGCTCATCGATCTTTTTGAAATTATCACTTTTGATCCCATCGATATAGTCAAGGGTCAGCACTCTCCGACTGCTGTACTCCCAATAAACGCCCGGAATAATGATATTCGGATCTTTCTTGAAATTGTTCTGGAAACGCTCAATATTACGAGCTTCCTGGGTATAATCCATCTCCGCATATATGGACCTTTGAAGCTCGTCCACTATCTCCACGGGATTGTAGAGCTTTGCTTCCTCTACATGCTCTTCCGCAAAACCGGCTATACTATAAAGTATGTCGAGATCAGAATCGATAACCTTTCGGATACCGGGTCTCTGGACCTTCACAGCAACCTCCGTGCCACCGTGAAGCTTTGCACGATGCACCTGCCCGAGGGATGCCGCAGCAACCGGTTTTTTATCAAAAGAAAGGAACAGGTTCTCGACCTTTTTACCTAACTCTTCTTCAATGATCCTTTCAATTTCAGAATAATCGAACGGCGGTACATCGTCTTGAAGTTTGGAAAACTCTTCCGCATATTCTTTTGGGATAAGGTCCTCACGCATACTCATGAGCTGGCCGAACTTAACGTAGGTGGGACCAAGCTCTTCAAGTACCATACGTACCCTTGCAGGACCTGTTCTAGCCTCGTCGCCTTTACCGAAACGACCCTTTAACCTGGACCTGAGGGAACCAAGGGACCTAATCCCCATCTGGTCCACAAAGTACCCGAACCCATACTTGATGAGCGTATCAATGATCACTCCATAGCGTTTCACCATGGAATACCTGCGTGCTGTATTGGAAGCCATCCGACATTCTGCCTGCCATTAAATGCTATATGGCAACCTATGCAACTAATAAAAGACCACTAAGATCTTACAAAAATAAATAGAGGGAATAATCAAAGGATCATTCTTCTTTGCTCTTTTCCTTTAGCAGCTCTTCCAGCTCTTCGATCTTTTTGTGAAGGGCCTCTATCTCTTCCTTAGTAGCAAGGTCAGACTTGCCAAAGACTTCCTGAACCTTTGAAGAGATCTTATCTTCCAGGTCTTCCTGCTGTTGTCTTCGCTTTTCAATCAGGTCCTCGACGAACTTTTTACCTTCCTCCTTGTTGAATTCACCTTTCTCAACAAGTTCTTTTACAATCTCATCGATCTTATCTTCGGTAATCGCATACAGGCCCAGACCAAATAGTCCTAACTTCTTCATAGTATCTATCATCAAAATTTAACCTCCCTTAATAGAAGTTAACTTTTTTAGGATATATAGTTTGTGAAAATAGTATTATAGTTAACTGAGATTATCAAATTAGCTCATCAATCCCCCCATTCTAATTTGATGACATTTTCCTCACACATAATTTGCAAATGAGTTGGTTTCTTTAACTCCATTTTGCAAATGTGTGGTTGCAAGTAACTGATACGCTATAAAATTCATAATCAAATCGAGTTTCTTACTGCTATTTTTCATTCATCTGATATCAAATTTAACTGTCCATTTCATGTTCTTGTGTACTCGTTCACATTCACTCCTGTGTGAATAATCTTCATCGAATCCATCATCTGGTAGTGTCCCCATTTGAAATCTTACAAGTGGCCCCCATCCCATTTAATAAATCGATATTAGAGAAGAAGCAGTGATCAAAAATAAGACCTCACTCTTTCGCTCTAACTGCTTCTCCTTTGTTTCTGTTGTTTTCGAGCATAGCTAGACGTGTTGCTATCAGGACACTAAGGAGTCGTAAACGAAGTCCTGTTACTGGCAGAATCTATTTTTGTTGTTATTCACAAACTATATATGTTGTAAGTATGTGAATACTAACAAGAATCATATCTACTATATGATTTATGGGGAAATAGGAACATTCATGGAAAATAAATGAGACGCACAATGCTTCCATTACAGTTTGATTATTTTAGAGGAATTGTTATTGGCACACTTGCATATGCTATCTCAAAAAAAGAAAGTAAATGGTAAATCGATAATGGGGA
>NZ_JAUVEY010000104.1:0-7784 GCF_030594565.1 Methanococcoides sp. | reverse complement strand
CCGCATCACGTATCAAGAACGCCTTTGATATCGAAAGAAAATGTCCTGCGGCAATACTTCCGAACTTCGTAAGTGCGATGGAATCATCCTTTATCGTAATAAACTTCTTCTTTTTCAATTTAGCAAGCAATGAACTAAAGGAAAAGTCCGCCAACATGTTCCGGTGTATGGTCTCCAGGTCCCTTTTCGATGTAGTGACAGCAGCGGTTGCCAGTATCTCCTCTATCTGTTCCTCTTCACCATACTTCACATCCGTATGTTCCATCTCGCCATTCAACAGCTTGATAGCAACTTCCTCTTCAGTACCGGTCTGCTCACTGGTATAATGTTTTTGAGGGGTGGCAAGCAAGACAACAATACCCCGGTCATGGAAGTCAGGCCTTCCCGCACGGCCAAGCATCTGAAGGAACTCCTGCATGTTCAGCCATTCTATACCCATGGCGAGGGATTCAAAGATGACCTGTGAGGCCGGGAAATCCACTCCTGCTGCAAGGGCTGCTGTAGTTACCACGACCGGTATGTCTCCCTTCTCGAACCGCCTTTCGATCTTCTTTCTCTCCTCCATTGAAAGACCTGCATGGTATGGGGATGCGGGTATCGATATTGCCTGTGCGATACTGTGACAGTTCCGGCGTGAATTTGTGAATATGATCGTCTGTCCCCGGTGTCCCTTCGAAGAGACCTTGGCATACTCGTCCTTGGCAAGCTTTGTCATCAGTCTGATCTTGCTGCTCTCCGGGCAGAAAAGCAGATGTCTTTCAATGGGTACCGGCCTGTATTCATATTCCACAAGCTCGGTATTGAGTCTTTTTGCGAGCAACTTTGGTTTTGCCACAGTTGCTGAAAGGTAAATGAACTGTGCACCTGATGCAACGTATTTGAGCCTCCCGATAACTCCATCCAGACGGTGACCACGCTCAGAGTCTTCTATCATATGCACTTCATCGATGACCACAGTACCGATCTGTCCCAGAAGATCGGCATCCCCTGTACGAAGTATAACGTCAAGACCTTCATATGTACCCACTATAATGTCGGCATCAAGTCCCCTTTTCATCTTTTTTGTCTTCGATGTCCTTATCTTCGAACTTCCTACTCTTATCGAGGTATTGAGCCCTATCCCTGAATAACGTTTGTTGAACTGATCATATTTCTGGTTCGCCAGTGCCACAAGAGGGACAAGATAGAGCATCTTTCCGTGTCCATGCAAGATGTTCTCAATACCCGCGATTTCTCCAATAAGGGTCTTTCCGGTAGCAGTAACTGATGTAACAAGCTGATTCCTTCTCTCCAGCAATCCCTTTTCGATGGATAGTGATTGTACCGGCAGGAATGTATCGGATTTTTGAAGCAGTATATCTTTAAGCTTTTTTGAGAGCGGGACATCCTTTATCTTTATCTTATTGGCATGTGTCTGTTGCTCTATCGTATCGAACCGTGTATATTCAAGGTCAAGTTCTTCCGGGCTCAGCATGCCTATGGTACGGTCAAGGTCACGCGTGGTGAGCATGATCTGCAGGATGCGATCTGCAGCCTCATCACCAATATAACTATGTGCATTACGAAGTGCCATCTCAAGCTCTTCCTTTGCACAATCCTCGCAAATTAGTTCGTGATGATATTTGATCGACTTCTTATTAATGAAATTGAACTGTTTCTTTAGCAGGCAGAACCTGCACACATGCACATCTTCCGATTCCAGGTGGAAATCATCCAGAAGTTCCCGGACGGCAGCTTCGCTCCTCTTTTCACTCTCAATATCGATAAGAATGCGCTCTGAGATCCTGAGAAGCTCAATGAACTCCTCTGGTTGTCTTAACTCCTCTTTATCATCTTTGACCACGCGAAATTTATGCGGACGTGGGCCTGCAGGGGATGTGCGAAGGATGAGCTCTCCGGTCAGGAGTGGCACTCTTTTACGGTCCTTGATGGCCATTACTATGACCTTTGCTTTCTCAGCTTTTAGGAATGTCCACAAAGTCATTTTCTGATTTCAAAGAGGTGCACTCACATATAAATCATGTTTGTCCAAACCTTTTTTAGATTTGATGTATGCACACGTAGGTATTCGTGTTCACACTCTTTATATATGTGTATACACTTACTCAATAATTGTATTGGATTGTACTGAGTAATGACGTTATGGGGGGTAGGACATGTCAGGTAGTCTTTCTATGGGTGTAGAAGTAATACTTACTCCAAAGTCGTCGGAGATGCAAAATACGGCAGTACAAGAATGCTCTACTTCAGAAGAGATTCCCAACCGCCGGAAACTTGACTTCTGTGCCGTCCCAAAGTCGAAAGTTCTTACTCGTGATCAAGTGCCTGAACCTCAGACTCCGGTCTATAAGGGTCCTATCATTTCACCTACTGGTATCTACGTTCTGGACCGAAGCCTTGGCGGTGGTTTGCCACTTAGTTCCATGATCTATTTTTCGGCAGATCCCAGATCAATGGCAGAGGTCTTCCTTTACGAATTTACTCAATCACGCAAGACATACTATTTTACCACAGGGCGCAGACCTAAATATATCATGAGGGATATAATAAATCAGAATCTTGATCCATCTCACATCGTATTTGTCGATATCTACAGTGAATATTATTTTACTCCACTGGGTGATATGATCGATAATGTGGGCAATGAGTATGTCGACTCCAAGATCCTCGAGTTCACTGAATATAATCTGCACAACATCCAGAACGATGCTGTCGATGAAGATATCAACATTATCTTTGACAATTTCTCATTCTTCATGAATCTCAATGTGAATCCCGGTCTGTTGAAGAGGTTTACCAACATAATCTACGAAACCTCTAAAGAGACCAATAGCATGTTCTATCTTTATTCATTGAAAGGATGCTACGATGAGCATATTGAAAATGAGGTGCTTAACGCTTCTGATGTCATCTTCGATGTAAGCGTTGACCACAGCTGTGATCATGTAATAAGCAAGCTCGCAATTCCCAAGATACGCGGAATGGTGCCTAATTCGGACGTTCTCAAGTTCAAAGTTTCAGAAGGTGTGCAGATCGATACTTCAAAGGATATTGCATGATGAACGACAGCATGGGGCAATATTTCACTTTGTTTTCCCTTTATCCTTAAAGAGTTCAACTGCTTTCATGGAATGTTAGCTGCTTTTTCACCGAACTTCATTGTTATTTGAAAATACATTTTCCCAATGATCTGCTATTTTTTCGGATTTTCTTTATGCTGATATTATTTAGTTACTTTTTATCTGGCAAGAAGGCCATGTTTATACGTTAACAGATCCAAATAGGTAATACGGGGAGTTCAATGAGAACAATTCTTTTATGTGGTTTGCAGGGAAGTGGGAAAACTACCTTAATAGGCAAGATCGGAACATATCTTGGTGAAATAAGCAAGAAACTGGCAATAATAATTATAGGTGAAGGCGATACAAAGCTTGATGATAGTTCCCTCCCCTTTGAGGGAATCTCTATACAAGAATTATTTGTTGAATGTGTGCCTTGCAGTTTGCGGTTTGCTGTCGAAAAGACACTAAAGGAGATGGCTGATAAGTCTGTCCCTGAATTTGTGTTCATAGAGCTTGAAGGTCCTGCCTTTCCAGCTCAGATAAAAGAAAGCCTTGACTACATGCCTTTTGAGGATCTGTCCTTCCTGCTTGTATACCTTTTAGATGCAGGCACTTTTAGCAGTGAAATTGCCAAATTGCCAAATTTCATCATTAAACAGATCAGGGTATCGGATATTATCGGTATAAACAAGATCGATTCTACAGATATGGCTAAGGTATCTTCAATAAGATATATGCTTGAAGCTATCAATCCGGATGTTAGCATATTTGAATTTTCAGCTAGGGATCACGATGAAGGGTTTGGAAAGTTCATCGAAACGCTAGTAGGCAATTAATTGATGACCTTGTCGATCTTTTGGATCGGGGAACTGGGTAGCAAGCATCAGGGTATGTTCAGCTATCGTAAGTTATATTTTTTGCATAATTCCCCTGAGATTACCTCTGTACTTGCCTTAAAGGCGTGCACCGTGGGTCGCATCTTTGCAGCCACAATCCCTTTCCATGGGAAGGTTGTCAATGGCATCGAACAGTATTTCCAGCAGAATATCCTGTTTTGTGCAAAGTTCTTCCACAACTTCATCTGCAGTTATCTTGTTATCGTTTATTCCACAAGCCTGGTTAGTGATGGTACAAATAGACGCATAACAAAGTTCCAATTCCCTTGCCAACACAACTTCCGGTAATCCTGTCATCCCCACGATGTCGCCGAAAGTGCTCATCATCGCTATTTCTGCACGGGTCTCGAAACGTGGTCCTTCGGTGCATACATAGGTGCCTCTGGTGTAGCTGAGACCTTTTTTATCAAGGGAATCCATCAGGCATTTGCTTATGATGTGGCAATATGGCTCCGTCATGTCCACATGAACGGTGTCCTTATCATAGAATGTGGATATGCGACTTTTGGTAAAATCGATAAAATCATCAGTTACTACAAAGCTTCCTATTGGATGGCCTTTCATGGTGCCTACTGAATTAGTTGCTATTATTCTTTTCACACCAAGTTCGCGGATGGCCCAGATGATGGCACGGTAATTGATCATGTGTGGAGGTACATGTTCGGCTGCACCGGAATGTCGGGGTATCATTGCGATGCTCTTCCCATTGTTCTGGGTAATATGCACCCCTACATCTCCATAGGGTGTGGCTATGATCTTTGTATCTCCATCTGTAAAAGAAGAGGATCCGATACCACCAAGTATTGCTACATCTATGCTCATGGTTGGTAATTTGTCTTTTTAGTTCTTATTTTTATCCTTTTTACCTTTTTTGACCTTACGTTGTGTGTCAGAAAAGGATTCTTTTAGGGAGGTCTTAATGCCTGCAAGAGCAATTATTATCGCTCCTACTACTGAATATATGAAATATTGGAGGCTAAGGTCGGGTACATCCGATGCACCGGGTAATGCACTGACTGATAGTATGTAGGTACTCGCACCCCAGAAAAGCAATCCCATTGCCGTAATGAATAGTGATGGTGATACATCCTTTATTGAAAAATGATCGTTTATTTTCAGGTCGACCATTTTTCCTATGTTGGCAAAAAGTATGGCTATCACATACCACCAGACCGTAACATTGATGAATACGGTAAATAACGTGATAAGTCCATAATACCAGCCACCACCTGCGGTAAAGTACTTCCACAACGTGACTGCTCCTATCATTGTGGCTATTACTGCAAGGATTATGGCAATTGTATTTGTCACAAATGTCATTTGCCCTTCGTAGTAGGACCCCTTCATCCTTTCCCTTAAAAGGGCGAAAGGCTGGTCAAGATTGAATCCGCGGTAAAGCATGTAAGCACCGATAGCTGCTAAAATCCCGATTATAGCACCTTCGGGATAGTTTGCCAGAAGGAATATTGCATATATCAATGCTGTAAGTCCAATTGGTACGAAGAACGTTTGTGATATCTTCGGGTCATTGAATGCGTTCTTGAGGATGTAGTATGTACTTTCAAGATTTGCACTCTGCTGGACCACTATTCGTTTTACGGAGTCTATCTTGACGCGTGATTGGACGATCGGTATAAGGGTTTCATCCTCTGCACCATCGGAAATAAAGATCGCATTCGTGATATCATTCTCTTCCAGGAACGCATCAAGCTGGACAACTATCTTCTGATCTGATATTACCCCTACGTTCTTGTCCCCTGCAAAGGTCACAATTTCCGCATCAATACCCTTTGAATGTAGCTCATTGAGGACATTGATACCTCCGAATATCGTATTTGAATCGGAGTCTTCAGGATCAACAGTTGCAAGTTCCACTGCAGCCTTGATATTATCTTCACGCCCTTTGATGGGGCTGGAGACATTTGCCTTTTCTCCCAGGTCATTATCCCTGTCGATACAGATCACTAAAGTTCGCATAAAACCTCTTTAGAATTTAACAATATTCGTTATTTTATTTATAATGTAATGAAGGACTATATTTTCGATTGAATATTACAATTGAAACAATATAAAATATACTGTATTATTGTAATTGCTATCAATATTTATGGGTGGTGTATGGAAATAATTTCATCTCGACTCTGTCTGAAATAGTTTTTCCTCCCATGGCGTAGGTCCGAACCAACTTTTCGTATATTCTCTCAAAATACTAATTGATGAACAAAAAAAGAACAAAGAAAGAAAAAAAGAGGGAATGGGAGGAAGAATTAAAAGTTCAGAGGACGCCGAGCAACTTCTTCGCCCAGCCAAGCTTCTTATGTTTCATCTCAGTTACGTTCTCATCGTCAAAATCGAAACCTGCAAGGGTTATGCTGGCCGCATTGAACTCGCCTGCGAGGAAAACGCATCTGTCGCCGTCGGTGAAACCACCGAAGTTGTATATGTTGCTTAAAGGGGCTGCCTGTGTGGTGCCTATGATGTTGTTGAACCTTGGAACATACTTGAATATCAGTTCAATATTATCGCCGTGGGCGTGTATGACTGCAATTGAGCCTTCCTTGTTTGCCTGTATCTCTTTTTCCACATCGCCATCAAGGTCTGTCACGATGACCGCTGGTATGATGCCTCTGTCCACAAGCGTTGCAGTGGCACCATCGGCTGCGATGACAACGTGGTCTTCGATATTGACCTGGTCAAGCTCCTGTGCCAGTGTGGGTGCATTCCCACAGACAAGCACATCCTTTCTGGAAATGAGCTCTTCAAGTACATCGGTACTTGCGGTGTTAGGTCCTATCAGAAGATGGGAAAGGATGTTGGCAGCATTCTCATCTTCTTCCCTCAAGAACCCGAAGTCCTCGAGGATCGCTTCATAGACTGGCTCCCACTTTTTAAAATCCATTTTCACACCTTTGTATTATTCTTCCTTTGAGATCGCAATGGTCATCGGGATGCCTTCAACATTCCATTCCTTCGCGAGCTCTCCTGTGGTCTCGACATCCAGGCCGATCACAAGCACGTTTGCACGTACCTCTTTCGCGATGTAGTTCTCAAAGTCGAGAACAAGGTCGAGTACCCTTTCATCGCTGATCTGTATGTGTGCTCTGATGCTGTCATCGACATCAAGGTCAAGTTCCTTACGCATGTCCTGTATTCTGCGAATGACCTCTCTTGAATAGCCTTCTGACTCTATCTCACGGGAAAGTTTTGCATCAACGAAGACAACTCCGCCATTGAATTCAGCACTTCCCACATCTTCCGGAACTGTTTCGCTGAAATTGACCATTTTCTCAGTGATAGTCACGTTCGTACCGTCTGCAAGGGTGATCTCCATCTTTCCGCCGGCAAGTCCTTTCTTCAGGTCATAAGCATCCATTGCGCCGATAGCGGCACTGATCTTACCTGCATCTCCTTTGAAGACCGGTCCGATAGCTCCGGGGTTAGGTGCGGATTTCACTCCAAGCTCGTTCCAGCTTTCTCCTACATTGGTAGTCTCGATATCCTTGGCATTTGTCTGGTCCATAAGAACATAGCGCAGTCCTTCGACAGCTGCGATCGTGTTCTCATCTGTCGGGCTGACAACTATGCGTGATACCGGCCATCTGAGTTTACGTCCTACTTTCTGGCGAGCGTTGGAAGAAGCCTCGACGATAGAGCGTGCGACCTTCATCTGTGCTTCAAGGCTGGCGTCAACAAGTGCTTCGTTGACAACTGGCCAATCGCAGAGGTGGATGGTCACAGGTGCATTTTCATCAACGTTCCTCACAAGGTTCTGGTACATTTCTTCCGCAAGGTGTGGCATGAATGGTGCGATCAACTTTGCAGTGGT
>NZ_JAUVEY010000112.1:0-7134 GCF_030594565.1 Methanococcoides sp. | reverse complement strand
ATCCGCTTCAATAATAAAACAGTCCCCGAAGAAGTCATACATTCCATCGTATCCTTCATGGTAATTTACCTCATGATCTTTTTTGCCAGCTCAACCTTGCTTTCATTAATGGGAATGGATTTCGTTACTACCCTGAGTGCTTCCATTGCAACTCTGGGCAATGTATGTCCCGGCCTCGGCCTCGTAGGCCCGATGGCTAGTTTTGATTCTATCCCTGACCCTGGCAAATTAATCCTTATTGCTAATATGTGGATTGGAAGGCTCGAGGTTTTTACAGTTATTGTGTTGTTAACACCAGCTTTTTGGAAGCGTTGAACATGATAATTGTATCATGCAGGAAATATCCCGAGCAGGATTTCGATGATGAGATCGGATTTTTTGAAAAGAAACATGTCCCACATAATGCATTATTCCCCTGCTTAAAAGCTTGAAATAATGAGTTACTTCACCAATATGTCCATTTTATGATCAATCAATTATTCAAAGACAATTCCCTAAGACCATATAAAAAAAGGAGCTAAAGACTTCATTGACTTATTTAGAATATCCAGGCACCTAAAAAACCAACAGTGCTATATATAATCAGACCATGAATTGAAACAGTCAACGAATCCATCAAGACCTCCCAAGAATAAGGAATTTACACGTGCGGATCTTTTTGGATGAATTTGGTATAAAATATAAAGGGAGGAAAACAGATGGAAAGAAGAAGCTTTAACGGCAGAGGCGGCGGAAGCGGTGGTTTCAACAGTGGACCAAGAGAGATGCACAAAGCTAAATGTGCTGACTGCGGTCAGGAAACAGAAGTGCCTTTCGTACCGGACCCTGACAGGCCAGTATACTGCAAGGAATGCTACCAGAGCCACAGACCACCTAAACGATATTAAGTGGATGTGAATCTTACTATTCTTTTAAACAATCAAAATTAAGGTGTGCGATCAGATAAAATGTTTCTGACATGATCGCCGCTATCTATTTTTAATTGGTTTTTGTGCTACCGATTATTAATTTATAGACTAATTGGACCATCCCAGCGTTCAGTGAATAAACTCAGATCAGTCACAACTAAAAATCTAATTGAATTCCCATATTTATCAGAAAAATGACCTTGCAGCCTCAGACCATTATCCGATCCATACGAAATAGATCGTATTAGCGACAATGGAAAATAAAATATGGTGAAAAAGGGTACCACATAACAATGGCACTCTTCTTTATTGTCCAACTAATGCGGTCATTATAAACCCTGCAACTAATATCGCAACAATACCTACAACCCAGAACTTGATTATCTCTTTCATAGGTAATGTAAAAGGTACAGTATCCGTGACCTTATATTGAGATATTGCAGGAGCAACTTCAGTAGGCGCAGTCTGGACCATTGTTACCTTTTTAACAGATGGTTCTGTTACAGAGGCATTTACCCTTTTCTCATCTGCTTGTCGGATAACTTTTTGTGCAGGTTCCTTTACTGCAACAACAGGTTCTGCTTTTACCATAGTCGGTTTTTTTACTGTAGCTTCAACAAATGTAGGTTCGTTCTTTTCTTCCACAGCTTCAACAAAGGTACTCTCGCTCTTTTCTTCTGCAGCTTCAACGAATTTACCCCCACCATCCTCTTCTGGAATTACGAGGGATTCAGCCATTTCAGACTCATCTTGCGTGTGGACCCCAGCATCATATTCAACATGTGCATCGGATTCCCATTCCAGCTCTTTGTTCTTTGCATCTTCGAACGCAGTCCACTTGTTGTCCTTGATTACCGGATTCACCGATTTCAGCCCTTCCTGCGGTTCTTCTATTATCTCTATCACATCATCAGCAGGAATGGCCTCATCTGCGGAAACTCCGGCCATAGGAGAATCGTTTGAAAAAGAAAAACTTTGTTGTGCAGGTATGGCCTCTTCTTCAAAATTAAGGGTATCTGAGCCAAAGTTTACATTTTCAAAGGAGCTTGTTTCAAGGGCCACATCATCATCCTGCTCAAAACCACTTGCAAGACCTTCCATTTCATCTGCCTTTGCTCTTGAACCAAGTGCTGCATCTACCAACCCCAGTTCTTGTTGAGCATCTGCCATAAGTCTTAATGCCTGCGCATTTCCCGGTTCTATCAACAGGCATTTTGTGAAATATTTCACTTTCTTATCCTGACTTTTTGTTTGAACCCCAAGGTCAAACCAGTTCTTAGCACTTTGATCCTTTTGTTTTTCCTTAAGCTTTTCAATAAAATCCATTTGAGACACCCCTTGGAACAAAACCTGCAGTTTTGTCGGAATATATGCATGAGCAGACTTGCTTAACATAATAGTCTTTGATAACTATAAAAATATGTTCCTTGTTAAATTAAAAACATATGCCCATTTTCACCAGATTTAATGAGTTAGAGATATTGATCATAGATAGCATCAAGCTCTTTGCCTGAAATACTTTCCATGATACTTATGTGGTCACTTTTATCAACATGCCCCATATTGATGAATTCCACACCAGCATCCCTGAAAGTATCCATGCCAACATCCCCGTAGAGGGAATAAGTTAAAAGAAATGCCCTTTTGTAATTTAATTTGGTCTGATATGCATAGCCTGAAGCTAATTCAGAAGGTGTTGACCAATCGGCAAGCTTCCCATCGTTCCTTTCATCAGCTCCAATATCTGAGAGTCGATCCAATTCCTTCGTGGCTTGCAAAGGGTCGAGCTCTTCAAGAACCTTCATAGCATAGAAATTAGCGTAACCTTCATCCATCCACAGTTGTTCGAAAGAACAGCATTCTGTCCAGTAATGGGCCAATTCATGTATCAATGTTATGTCCCTTGACGTATGAAGCAGTGATATACCCTTGCTCCAGTTATTAAGACCCCCATAACCACCAGTATCTTCCATACTGCTTTCAGTAATGGTTATGCCATAACCAGCAGGATATGCAACACCCCACAGATCTTCGAGAATTACAAGGCTACTGGATGTCGTATCCATAACATGTTCCGCCCACTGCTCTTCCCCATCCCAGTACCTGACTGTCACGAGGACATCTTTTTTCTTTAGTTTCACAGTTTCAGTCATACTGTTCAATTCAGTATGCCTTACAAGATCAACTGTTATTGGTGCAACACTCATCCCCAAATTGCCGGGATCAATTACATACATGTTTTTCAGAGGTACTACCACACAATTCTGTTTATTCAGATACACCTCATATTCATCAGGTATGATGATCTTTGCAGTTGCACTATCAGTGTTATCCCATATATTGAAAACAGCGGTATTTTGGTTGACCATTAGGTCATACTCAACTCTAAATTTGAAAACATCGCCATACCACATTCGTTCATTGAAATTAAATATATAAAATTCACCATCACCCTTTGTATATTCCATACTGCTGGAACTATCATATGCCCTGATGTTCTCAGCACCATCGGGGATGTAATAATTATAGGTGTCATAATAACCCTGCCAGTAACGAGTATTTTCATCGAGGTTAGTGAATGTGATTTCTTTAGTCACATGGACAATATTCTCGTCACCCAGAAGCTCGTAACTAAGTTCAGCAGATGTGGAGATTCCATCCCCCCCGGCTGCAACGATAGTTACTGATGCTATGAACAGAAAACTGAGCAAAAGTATTATTGCTGCATCTATTGCAAGGACCTTCTTTTCAGACACCCTCATGAGAAAGAAGTTCGCATGGACACAGACTTAACTTGCATGGCATGAATTATATAATTCGTGCACATGATTTAATGCATATATAAAAATCGAAGATTGATTATAATATATAAATGCACAATTTTCAATATGCATTAAGCAAATTTAAGAAAATGATATCTTTCAGCTGTGTGTACATGAGATCTGCACATAACTTTTCAGAAGTTATAAATTAGATACAGACAAAACAAACAAGTATTAAATCGAAGCAAATACTATTGCTATATCAGTATCTGTGTGTTTATTGGGAGTTTTTTGATGTTCGAGTTCACCATAGCAATACGCCACATAAACTCACGCCGTCGCCATACATTTTTTTCTTTAATGGCAGTTGCATTAGCTGTGAGTACCATAATCGTCCTGATGTCGATGATGAACGGTTTGCAGGAAGAGCTCCTTGAAATTACTATCGAAAACGCCCCACATATCGTAATAAGCCCACAATCCAAAGATGGTGACGAACTGCACCTTTACAAGTATCTCATGTCAGTGATAAGCGAGAAAGAAGGTGTTGTGGCAGTATCACCTTATCTTTCGGGACAGGCGGCTCTAAAATATAAGGACAATGCCGAAGGAGTCCTGCTCAAAGGGATAGAGCCAGAAGCTGAAGATCATGTAATGCATGTCAGTGAGGACATCGTTTCCAGAAGCTTTACGATGCTTGCACTTACGGGCCATGGCATTGTTCTTGGTGATAAACTTGCAGACAACCTTGAGGTTGGTCTCGGAGATAATGTGGAAGCAATTTATCCAGGTTCAAATAAACGGGTCTTTAAGGTAGTGGGGATAATCAACACCGGCACTCCGATCGATGAAAGTATTGCATATGCCAGACTGGGAACATTGCAGGAGCTTTTCAGGAAGAATGGTGTCGTCACTTCTATAAGTGTCAGAGTGTTCGATCCATATCAAGCGGAAGCAATTGCAGATTCAATTGAAACCGACACCAGTGCTGATGCGGCAAGCTGGCTGGAAGCCAACAGGGAGATCCTGGAATTGCTTAATACACAGCGTGTATTCATCTGGATATTTTATGCACTCATCTACATCATTGCCGGATTCGGTATTGCCAACACCCTGGTTACCGTTGTCATGGATAAGAAAAAAGAGATAGGCATGCTCATGGCCATGGGAGTATCACGAAGAAGCATCACTTCCATATTTCTGATAGAATCAGCGGTTCTCGGAGCTTTTGGCGTTATTGCAGGTTGTATTATTGGCTACATCACATCTGTTTCAATTGGAGCATATCAACTTGAATTGCCCAGTGAGATGTATTTGGGACTGGAGACGATGCCAATTACGATCCTTGCCAGTAACTTCTTTTATGCTGCAACCTTTGCGTTCGTCCTGAACGTTCTTGCGGGTGTTTATCCTGCAAGACGTGCTTCAAGACTCGATCCTGTTGAATCCATTGAAGGCGATTGAACGCTCAATGATTGGATGTATTATCTGCCGGTTTAAATGAAACTGCCCTATATAAGTGCCAGATGCTGACACCTTTGGTCCTCAAAATATCATAGTACCGATGTCGGCTGCATAAGGGACTAGTCTGGAGAGCACTATGCCCCCGCAAACAAGAACTGCCCACACAACAGGCTCCCCTGCTGCAAGTATGTAGCATCTGTTATCAGTTCTTGACATTAGAACTTTTCATTTATACATTACTGAATAAGCCATTACCAACATTATCATTAAGACAAAAATTGGCAATATTTTCATATAGACACCAACTGCAAGCAATATCAAGGTTACAATATTGAGCATTTTGAGCAACGATATACTCTTATCATGGCCAAATATTGCCGGTATGGGCAACAGCCCTTTTATTCGATCCCCTTCTATATCCCGAATGTCGAACATTATCTGGATACCTACCATTCTAAGGAATACGAAAGCTGATATGACCATTGCAGATATGTCAATTTGATATCCATAATAGACGAACATGGTGAAGATGAGGAGTCCCCATACGAGTGATACGAACAAATTCTTGAATGCTGGCAATTTTTTTGTGATGGATTTAAAATGTGAATGATACATAAGCCCCAGTACAAGGATCCCAAACCCAATGAACATGTTTTTGATATCACTGTAAATTAAATATGTGAAAGCTATTGCCACAATGGAACCATATATAGTAGCTAACAGCATTTTTTCGTCATTGTTCTGCAGATATTCTGAACGACTTGAGTAATTGTTCTTGTCTTCCTCTGCACCAGTAAAATAGTCGTACACATATATCGTATAGAAGATCAGGTAGATGATCAACATAAAGTCCCAGGTTATCGGAATAGCGAATATAATCGATGCCATAATAGCTACGCAGATAGCCCCAAATGCAAAAATATGCCCTCCATAGATAAAATCTTTCCATAATGCCTTTGTAATATCGTGGAAGTTCAGATTATTGGTGCTATCTCTAAATAATGTACATCCTTTGCTCATCGACATCCTCAAACATAAACATCTTTGCACACGTATTAGAACTATCTACCCACAAAAACTATAATTATGTACAAAATAACTTATTACATGAACATTTTATTGAGATTTGAGATAAGGATTTCATACATTCTCAAAAAAATAAAGATATTAAGACACCATATTTTGATCAATTGGATAATGCTCATGACCTGCAAGACATTAAACGAAGCATAGTAAATCATTTAAAGATTGAATTCATTCAGACGTGAAAAGGTGATCACATCATGAAATACTGGCAGCCAAAATATGAAACGATGGAACATGATGAACTTCTTGAATTGCAATTGAATCGCTTGAAGAAAACGGCTGCAGCAGTCTATAATAATGTGCATTTTTATCGAGAGAAGTTCAAAGCCCTGGGTATCACTCCTGATGATATCAGATCACTGGATGATATCAGAAAGTTGCCAATGACCAAAAAGACGGACCTTCGTGACAACTATCCATTCGGTCTTTTTGCAGTCCCAAAAAAAGATATTGTGCGTATCCACGCTTCTTCGGGGACAAGTGGGAAACCAACGATTGTCGGATATACTGCCAATGATATTGAAACATGGGGAAATATGATGGCACGTAATTTTACCATGGTCGGTCTGGACGCGAACGATGTTTTCCAGAATGCCGTCAATTATGGTCTTTTCACAGGCGGACTGGGTTTTCACTATGGTATCGAACAACTTGGCGCCATGGCCATACCAAGCGGGACCGGAAACACAGCAAAACAGATCGAGATGATGCAGGACTTTGGCGTTACTGCTATTCATTGTACTCCTTCTTATGGACTTTACCTTGCAGAAACCGTCAGGGAAATGAATGTCCTTGATAAATTATCATTACGAGTAGGATGCTTTGGTGCAGAACCATGGTCATCCAGTACCAGAAAAGAACTTGAAGATGCGTTCAACATTAAAGCGTATGATTCCTATGGCCTATCCGAGATG
>NZ_JAUVEY010000164.1:0-4231 GCF_030594565.1 Methanococcoides sp. | reverse complement strand
AACAAAAGAGGCGAATATAATGGAAGATGACTACGATGAACTTGATGATATTATAATGCAGAAACCTTCAGAGGGAGACAGAGTAAGGATGGAACACGAAATGCTTGACAAAGCTGCATCCCACCCAATAAGAAGACAGATTGTAACATCTATTGGTGTATTCGGTAAAGCGGAAGCTGACATAAAGGCTGAAGTGGAAGCCGATGATAATACACTAAAGTATCACATGGACTTTTTGAAAAATGCTAATATCGTTGTGGTCAAGGAATATCTTTTCAGATTGACGGATAGTGGCGTTGACATGCTGGCCTCTATCAAGGGCCATAAGGACAAATAAATACACACCATCAGGTCTTTCTCAGGGCATTTGAACTGCCCGGATTCCCTTTTTTAAATTTTAGCTATCTCCGGCACTATTTGGACTGGCTTCGTGCAATCGGCACTTTTATATTCTCCCCGAGCTAATCAAAGACACCAATAATAATGAGTGATAACCATGATAAGTGTCAATGAAAAAGGACTAGCGATCATCGATGAGATGTTAGACTGGGAAGAAGATGTAAAGATAGAATCAAAAGTGCTTGAGAACGGCGCAACCATCATCGACTGTGGTGTGAACACCGAAGGCGGTTACGATGCAGGTATGTACCTCTCACGCATCTGCCTCGCAGACCTTGCTGAGATCAGCTACACTAAAGTAGATCTCGATGGATTAGCAGTACCTGCAATTCAGGTCGCTACCGACCATCCTACCATCGCATGTATGGCATCACAGTATGCAGGCTGGAGAATTGCAGTCGGCGATTACTTTGGAATGGGTTCAGGTCCTGCAAGGGCTCTCGGCCTTAAACCAAAGGAGCTCTACGAAAAGATCGGATACAAAGACGATGCTGATGCAGCGGTCCTTGTAATGGAATCCGACAAACTTCCAAACGAGGAGATCGTCGAGTACATTGCAAAGCATTGCAGTGTAGAGCCACAGAACGTTTACATTGCTGTTGCACCAACCTCATCAATTGCAGGATCAGTCCAGATCTCCGCAAGGGTTGTTGAAACAGGTATCCACAAGCTCGAATCCATCGGTTTCGACATCAACACCATCAGGAGCGGTTTCGGTGTTGCTCCTATCGCACCTATTGTCGGAGACGACACCAAGTGCATGGGATCCACCAACGACTGTATCATCTACTGTGGTGAGACATACTACACCGTTGAGCATGGAGACGAAGAGAAACTCGAAGACTTCGTGAAGAAGGCACCATCCTCAACATCAAGGGACTTTGGTAAGCCATTCTACACAACATTCAAGGAAGCAGGATTTGACTTCTTCAAGGTTGACGCAGGAATGTTCGCACCTGCAAAGATCACCATCAACGACCTCAAGTCAAAGAAGTCATTCACCAGCGGTCGCATCAACCCTGGCATTCTGCTCGAATCATTCGGCGTCAAGAACGTATAAGTATAATTGAGAATGCAGCCATCGTTTATGGCTGCGATATTTCTTTTTTTGGAGGATAAATGGAAACAATAGATAATTCCAGTGGAGTCGGCGGTCTTTTAACATCTTTTAGAAAGCTTGTCAAGGACTCAAACAAAATTATGTTCATTGGCACAGCCGGATTCTGTACACCTTTTGCAGAACTTATGGCATACGCCATACGTGACACAAATATAGAGATAGGTTTTATTCCAGAGACCAGACCTGAGGAAGCAAGGGAAATCATCAAAACACCTTTCGGAATGCAGATCGGAGACAATATAGACTTCCATGCAGACACTATTGTCCTTCTTGGCGGACTTTCCATGCCAAAGATGGGCATAGACATCAATGACGTGAAAGACACAATTGAAAAAGTATTTGAGAACACGGAAAATAGAACTACCATCGGAGTCTGTTTCCAGTCAGCCCTTGAGAACCAGTGCTGGATAGGACCGATAGAATTCGATCACATCATTAATTCCGACCTATCGATCAAAACATTGAAAGCTTGAATTGGAAAAACATCTGACAATTAAGCATCTACATTATTTTTCTTTTTTAGTGCTCATTTTGTATTGTCATACCCCATCATTGATCCATAGAATGGGGTTACAATTCATTTGATAAATGCATCCACAACAACATGCCATACGCCTGGCGAATATTTTTTGATGCGATAACATCCCATAATCTCAACATCCCTTCCAAGGATTGCTGCTACATCCTTTATTCTCTTTATGGGACGGTCAAAGACAAGGCATTCAGGTGTAGTCTCGTGATAATGCAGAGTACCGCCCTCTTTCTTGATAGCAGATATCCCCTGCTGGAGATACTCATGAGTGGTGCCCACATATCCCATGATCACACGGTCGGCAATGCCCACAGGCGTCACAACCTTGCAATTCCCATTGATGGCTTCAATGACATCTTCCTGATGGTTCAGCTTTATGTTCTCAAGCAGATAGCCATATGAGACAGGATTCAGTTCGATGGAATAGACCTTTTTAGGATTACCATGGACTGCAAGAGGAATGGAAAAGTATCCAATGCCTGCGAACATATCTACTACCACGTCATCCTTTCCAAGCTTACTCATTCGTCTTTTTTCAGCAAGGTTGCCCTTTGAGAACATCAACTTCATCACATCGATCTTAAAAAGGCAGCCGTTCTCCTTCTGTATGGTCTCTGTCTTGTCACCAATAATGATCTCACGCTCAGGTTCCCTGAAAGGTCCTTTTATTCCAAGGTCCTGTACAACACAGTTACATCGAGGATTCATCAAAAGAAGTTTTTCCGCTATCTCTGTTCTGTAATTTCGGATCTCAGCAGGAATATGGGTTATTATGACATCACCTATCAACTGCCAGCCCGAAGGAACGTATCGCATGATCTCATCGGGAATGATACCTATTAGATGCTCTTTCAATGAAGCAGTTGACCGATAGAATTCCGGAGTACTTTGTCCCACGACAGTGAAACCGGACACATCACGAAGAATGGGAATTTCAGCCATCCTACATTCCAGTGAATCAACTACCACTATCTTCCGGGACCTATCCAACACATTCAACTTTACAAATTCAGCCCTTACAACTTCAACTGATCCAATGGGTACAACAACAGCTTTCATAGAACGGTCTGAATCTGCACTAAAGTAAAAATAAACTAACGGTCAAAATTGGAAAGAAGAGTTGAAAATTGCTTAAAAAGCTGATAATATCCAATAACATATCTAAAAATATTATTTAAGGTAGAAAAATCACTTTAGAATGCCTTGAAAAATCGATATATGTTGGAGCTTTATAATTCGTTACATAGCGAACTTTTATATATTTCATATTTTAATTGTTCTATATGGAGCCTGATGGACAAACTGCACTATTTTCAACCCTAAATGGTATTATTGCCATTGACGGTCCGGTCAAGCTTCAAATAATGGAGTTCTTGTACGAGAATGCACAATCTTTTGATGATATCGTAAAGCATACAGGAAAAGCAAAATCAACGATATCCGTACATCTGAAAGATCTAAAGGCAAGTCATTTACTTGAAGAACATGTGGACCCTGATGACAGGCGTAAAAAGACATATGTCATGTGCTCACAATATGCTGCATGCTCACAAAAACCAGTATTCGACCATTACAGAAAGAACCTGGAAGAGTTTACCTCGAGCTTCGATAGTGAAGGAAAGCTTCTCAGATCAATATTCCAGACAGTACAAAGCGGTTTTCAGGCACAGGGATTCAACCACACGCCAATAATGGAAAATATCGGACAGGATATAGGAATGAAGATCGCCGAAACATTCACTTCAACTGATATCGAAGGATTGTTCGAGGAAGTTGCGGATTACTGGCAAAGGCACAAAATGGGCAAACTCGCCATTGTATCCCATGATCCCCTCATTATCAATATAAAGGACAGTTTTATCTGCGAAGGTACGAAGAACATAGGCCAGACATTATGCTCTTTTAATGAAGGCATACTTCAAGGAATTATCCTAAATAGACTGAAACTGCAATGCAACATCGTGGAAACAGAATGCTGTGGAACAGGTTATGGACACTGCCTCTTTGTTATGCAATAACTGCCCTTGCAAATATACTCGATGCATAGGAATGAAACTGCAAGCTATCTATCAAACCTTTATACGATCATATTAGAGATAAGGTAAAAAGGGTAAGATCAGACAAGATCACCAAAGGGACTTGTCTGTCAATCAACTTAACGAGTGCCTTTGATAACGCCA
>NZ_JAUVEY010000081.1:0-9869 GCF_030594565.1 Methanococcoides sp. | reverse complement strand
AGTGTTGCATTCTTCTCTAATTTTATCTGCTTGTCTAACTCTTCAACGGTCATATGCCGTTCAATAAAGATCCCCTCAGGTCTAACCATGGAACAGTCTATATAACGAATTAGTCTAATAATTTGGGGTTTTAACTATAATGTTATATCACATTGAAGTTTACTTTTACTGGGGATTATTTTGGGGTGCAGGTCTGAGTGAAAATACTCTTATATTTGTATATAATGCAGACAGCGGTCTCATAAATGAAATGAAAGACTATGTTCATAAAATCGTATCTCCATCCACTTATGGATGCAATCTTTGTGCCATAACCTATGGTAACACAGGTATCAAAGCTGAATGGAAATCTTTTGTGGATGATCTTGGAATTCCTGTTAAGTTCTTGCATAAGGATGAATTCTATGAAAAGTACGGTGAAAAAGAATCCTCATTTCCCTGCGCTTATCTCGAAAATAGCAATAAGCTCGATCTGTTCATTTCATCTGATGAAATAAACAATTGCAGTACTCTCGAGGAACTAATGTCCCTTGTGACCCTCAAGGTGAACGAACTATTGGGGAACTGAACGAATTAGCTCTATATTGGATCAACTGCGGCCATATTTAGCTCTGAACTGATTTGGCAATTCACTGTTTGGCATATTTACTGTTCTTCTCGGAGGTATCCTGTCAGTTGAACTCATCGGAAACGAGTTCAAATATTTAATAGCAGGAATAGTATGTCTCTTTCTATTCATGGGTTCATTTTCTATAAATGATTATTTCGATTACAAGATAGATATTGCCAATCATAGGCAAGACTGACCAATAGCTATGGGTACTATTTCGCGGCGCAAGGCCCTCAATATTGCTGTAGCTTGCTTCATTTTCTGAAAGCATCAAGTATAACAATAAAAACAATCTAATATCTTATCATAAGTTGGGGTTTGGAAATGAAAGAATATGATCTAATTGTTATTGGCAGTGGTTCGGGTATGAACTATGTAAGTTTGATAATGCAACAGTATCCTGAAATGAAAGTTGCTATCATAGATAAGGACAAACCCGGGGGGATATGTCTAACAAGAGGTTGTATCCCTTCTAAAATGCTACTTTTTCCTGCAGAACTTGTCAGAGAGATCGGAAAAGCAAATCGTTTTGGTATCGATGCTGAAATAACATCAATCGATTTTAAATTTGTAATGGATAGGATGCGATCCAGCATAAATGAAGATATTGAAATGATACACGATGGACTCTCATCCGATCAGAAATTAGATTATTATGAAGACGTTGTGGAGTTCATTGAACCTTATGTACTAAAGATCGGAGAGGAGCAGATCACATCAAAAATGATCTTCTTGAGCATAGGTTCAAAGCCCATGATCCCTCCTGTAAAAGGCCTTGATGAAATTTCCTATCTTACCAGTGACACTGTATTGGAACTGACCACCCTCCCGGAAAGCCTTGCGATTATCGGAGGTGGCTATATAGCGGCTGAATACAGCCATTTCTTCTCTGCAATGGGCTCAAAAGTAACTATCATCGGTCGCAGTCCAAGAATTGTGGACAATGAAGAACCTGAAATAAGCGAACTTGCAAGAAAAAAAATGGCACAGTATATCGATATAATCACTGATCATGAAGTATCTGATATCCAGTCATCAGGCAAACAAAAGAAAATAATTGCAAAAGATCGAAATTCAGGAGATGAAATGGAACTTCTTGTGGATGAAGTATTAGTAGCCACTGGCAGAAGTCCCAACACCGATATTCTCCATCCTGAAAAAGGAGGTGTCGAAACCGATGAAAGGGGTTGGATAAAGGTGAACGACCATCTGGAAACTACCTGTTCCAACGTCTGGGCATTTGGCGATGCTAACGGTCACTATCTTTTCAAACACGTTGGCAACTATGAATCCACCCTGGTATATCAGAACGCAGTCCTGAAAGAGGACATAAAAACCGACTATCACGCTGTTCCCTATGCCATATTCTCCTATCCTGAGATGGCAGGTGTGGGCATTGGGGAAGCTGCAGCCATTGAGCAATACGGCAAAGACAACATCTCCATTGGCTTCCATAGGTTCGAAGACACTGGAAAAGGTATGGCAATGGATCTTGACAGTTACTTCGTTAAGGTCATTCTGGGAGACTCAGGCAGTACTCTTCTGGGGGCACATATAATTGGCCCGCAAGCATCAGTTCTAATTCATCAATTAATAACTGTGATGAACACCCCTGGGAGCAATATCGGTCCTGTAGTCAATGGAATGGATATCCATCCATCTCTTAGTGAAGTGGTAAAAAGGGCATTATACTCAAGGATGTCTGTGGAAGAATATCATTCAGTATTGAAGTCCCTTGAACTTGAATACTGACCTCTTTTCTTTTTTATGATAATGTTCCTATCCATCCTCTGACAAGTATGAAGATTATTATGAGTGGAAGAACGTATCTTATGTATGTTCTTGTCCAACTTGGGAACTTCAGCCCCTTTCCTGTATCAGCCTCCCGAATGAAATTGTTCCATCCCCATCCGAAACCATAACTGCAGAAAAGCACCAGTGTAAGTGCACCTATTGGAAGGATATTGTTAGCAAATATGAAATCTTCCAGATCAAGGATGGATGTTCCTTCCCCAAAAGGCTGATACCAGCTCAATGGTCCGAATCCAAGGCAACATGGTATGGATAAAATGAATATCGCAACTCCGCTTATAATTGATGCTTTCTTTCTTTTCCATCCCCATTCGTCCATTGAAAAAGCTATTACATTCTCCGAGATGCCCATTACAGTTGACATTGAAGCAAAGGCAAGGAACAGGAAGAAGAGAGTTCCCCACAATATACCTGCAGGCATTTGATTGAAAACGTTCGGCAATGTTACAAAGAGAATCCCGGGACCTGATCCTACATCGATCCCGAAAGCAGAACATGCCGGAAATATCATAAGGCCTGCCATTAGGGCTATGGTAGTATCAAGGAATGTGATCCTTAGGGATTCTCCTGTAAGGGAATGATCTTTGTTGATATAGCTTCCGAAGATGGTCATACCACCGACCCCTACGCTCAAAGTGAAGAATGCCTGGGTCATGGCGGCATAGATACCTTGCCAGCTTAATACCGAAAAATCCGGTTCAAGATAGAAACTGATCCCTTCAGCAGCACCGGGAAGGGTCACAGAACGAAGTACGAGTATTATCAATATAAAGAAAAGCCCTGACATCATCACCTTGGAAGCCCTTTCAACCCCTTTCTGCAATCCTACTGAACATATGAATGTCCCAAGACCGACCACCAAAGCCATCCAGGTTATCATCTCCAGGGTACGATCCATGAACAGGTCAAAGAAAAGCCCTATTTCCAAGGGTCCGAGGTAAATGAAGCTACCTTTGACCATGTAATAGAAGTATGCAAATCCCCACCCTGCAACGGTAGTGTAGAACATAAGTAGGATGATATTTCCTATTATGGCGATATATCCGAATAAGTGCCATCTTTTTCCACTTGGCTCCAGCTTGCGCAAGGACCCTGCAATATTCTGCCTTCCGGCTCTTCCAGTGGCAAATTCCATTATCAATATCGGCAATCCGAGAATGAGGAGGAATACAAGATAAACAATAACAAAGGCAGCACCTCCGTATTTTCCTACAATGAAAGGGAAACGCCAGATATTTCCAAGACCAATGGCACATCCCGCAGAAACAAGCAAGAACCCGATCCTTGTAGCTAATTGTTCACGGTTGATGTCCGTGGTGCCATCTTTCATCTCTATTCCTCTCATATCAATGTCAGGGATAGCTATGAATGCCACTATATAAATATAATTCTATAAGGTTTTAATATACTGTCCTGTTTTGAAGGCAATAAAAAAAGCAGGAACCCGTTAAGGGTTCATGAGGAAAGAGCGAGAATGGCCTCGGCCAAGTCTCCGTTCGCATTTTTAAGAGATTCAAGTGCAGCTTCTTCGGACACACCGGTCTGTTCAGCCACAAGTCTAACGTCATCTTCAGGAATGACAACTTCCCTTGGAACCTCTTCAGGAGTGCCAACTACTTGGTAAGTATCCACACCCTGTGCGTTCATGATACTGACATCTGCATCGTTGAACACAATATCCTTATCTGCGGTCCTGATGATGACCTGTTCAACACCTTCTATCTGATCGATGTTGATGCCCATCTGCTTCATCATCTGCTTGACTTTTGCCGGGTTCATGCCCCGACCGCCCATACCTGGAATCATATGATCACCTATTAATTGTTACCGCGTAGGATTGCATTACTAAATTAAAGTCTTGTTCTAATATTAGTGGCAGCTACCACCGCAGCTTCCGCATCCGGAATTTGCGGTTGGATTGTCAATAATGAAGCCTTTGCCACCCTCGGTGTCAATATAATCTACAGTTGCTTCATCAAGCTGTTCGCTGATGTCAGGACCCATTACTATCTTGATATCCTTGCTTGTTACTGTAACATCATCTTCCTTGATTTCGTCATCAAGTGCCATTCCATACTGTACACCACTGCATCCCATGCCAGCGACAAATATTCTGAGTGCGTGATCCTTCTTCTCTTCAGCCTCAAGAAGTGCTTTTAATTCGGTTGCAGCAACGTCTGTTATCTCGATCATTCTATAATCACTCCATTTTGATATTGAAAATAATAAATGTATTGAACGTTATATATACGTTGTCATATTTAAAAGTTCGCAAACGGACGAACTATCATACAAACTCCACATCATCATCCACCGGTTCGGTAAGGATCTCCTGTGTGTAAGCATTTATTTCTATCGAGTTCCTTGATCCTTTAACTTCCCATATTGGGACATATACAAGCTCGATATTGAAACGAATATCATCTGCTGTAGGCTTGAATATCTTATGCTCGGATATCATGGCCTCCCCGACAACATTGCTGAAACGTACATCCTTCGTATATTCCTCTATGATCTCGGACAAAAGGGTAGTTTCCGCTTCCTGCTGATCGAACATCTGACTCTTTATCTCATAACTGTCATCCGGCAAAGTTATGCTATCATTTACCTGTTGTAGTTCGATCTGTTCCCTGTTCCCATTAAGTGCATTCAGACAACCCTGTCCCTGTCCTGATATGTCTACCACTTTGTTCTTGAACCGGTGTTCAGCCTTAACTGCATATGCATATCTCCAGTATGGGACAAATTTCAGACTCACATCTTTCGGCATTCCTATCTCGGACCTTGCCATTGCAATAGCCTTATCCTTCTGTAATTTTATAGGTGCAGTGTGAAGATCTAGCGTAAAAGGTATCTGGCTCTGTGGTTGCCCTGATGTGGTCTGTGGTTCTTCCATCATGTTTGGCGCTGGCGCTGATGCCTGTGCTGTTCTTTGTGGGTGTTCATATTGTATGAAATCGTTGTTTGTTTCTGCCTGTTGCATCTCTGGTGATGTTCTCCATATATTGAATCCAGGTTTGTTAGTTGCTGGTGCAGCAGGTTCAACATTGTTCGAATCCCATATTTCTGTCTCTTCACATGAAGAGCTCATATCAGGTATCTGAGCAGGAAGTTCTTCATGATGGTGTTTCTTTACATCATATGCAACAAGTTCCAGATCGGAGGTATTTCCTTCTATGTCAGCAATTACTGCTTTTCCGATTTGGAAGGCAAGTTCATCGCGGTCCCACGTAATGAGTCCTATATGTGTTGCATAGTCCCACATTTCAGCACTCATCTTTTCCAAAGTTACATAAAGCCCAATGTTGTCTTCTACAACAGCAGCAAAGCTATTTATCTCTGAAATATCAGGTTGTGTTGTCAACTTAATGTAGGTCTTAGTGCCATTTTTTTCTATGATCAGATCCACAGTGTCTGATTCTGAAACACTGTGTCCTGAAGTTGCAAATATATTTGTCAGGAGTTCAGCAAGGTTATCTTTCATTTTTATCAACCATTTTTTTAGCAAATATTAAGGATATCTTTTCCAAAAACGATCAGAGAACTCTGGTCGTGGTCTCCAGTTCAACTCCTTTGTGAGTGATATTATATGAAATCGTCTTGTCAGGGGGTATCATTCCTCTCATCTTACGTATCAATATTGATCGCTCGATCTCACTTCCACGCTCCCTCATTCGAAACTCTATAACTCCGTCACACACGCTCTTTAGATTATTTTCGACTATCGTATCGTGCATGCCGCCAGTCATCATAACGAGCTGGACCGATTTTGTAATTTTGCCCATGGAAGATATTATCTCAATAGCCTCAATGACGGAGTTGAGCTCATATGATCTCAGGAAGTAAGAAATAGAATCCACAACGCCTCTGTATGGCCCCTTTCTTTCCTTTGTAACCGACGACTTAAGAAGGTTCATGGCGTCAGTGTTCAGTTTCAAAAAATCTTTTGCTGAAAGGTTACTGAAGGTTTCCTTTGGTAAAATATTGGAAAAACGTGTAGTATAGGCATCAATAAAGTCAACTTTTCCTTCCTCTATCTGTTTTTCAATATTCCACCCGAAATTTTTCATATCTTCAACTATCTCCTGGATCGGGTGTTCAGCAGAAAAATAATAGACCTCTTCCTGGTTTACCAAACCACCATAAATGAATTGCTGTGCAAAGACCTCCGAGCTTGCACCTGGTTCTGCAAGAAGAAGTATTGTAGTTCCCGGTGGGACCCCGCCTCCGAGTTGTACGTCCAAACCCATTACTCCAGTTGGGACGCGGTATCCCCCAGTGCCATTGAAGCTGTAATCCATTTAACTCACCCTGTGATCTTCCTTAGCAAAAGATTCTGACGAATTCATTTGAACATCATAATTGTTATCATGGCATATTGTTTCCTCTTAGTTTTTATAGTTATAGTATATTTTAATAATTGATTACTATGATCGATCTTGATACTCTCAAATTTGATGGAAATGGTCTGATCGGTGCAATAGCCCAGGACAATGGGACAGGTGAAGTGCTCATGTTTGCTTTCATGAACAGGGAAGCTCTGGAAAAGACAATTGAGACCGGAATTGCCCATTACTGGAGTCGCAGCAGACAAATGCTCTGGAAAAAAGGCGAAAGTTCCGGGCACATGCAGAAAGTTCATGAGCTACTCATTGACTGTGACATGGATGCTCTTGTCGTTAAGATCTCCCAGGAAGGTGGAGCTTGTCATACTGGATATCGTTCTTGCTTCTACCGCAACATTGAAGGAGATGTTGTAGGTGAGAAAGTGTTCGACCCAGCTGACGTTTACTGATGTTTTAATGAACCTTTCAGTCCCATTCCTTCCTTTTTTAATATTTTATTGTTCGTGTCAGTTGTGTTAAATAGTTTTGATTGATAGTTCTATTTATGGTAAAAGAAGAAAATTACAGGATAGTTCCTGATACAAGTGTGATCATCGATGGTCTCCTGTCCGAGATGGTCGAGAGTGGTGAGTATGAAGGCATTGAACTGTTCATATCAGAAGCCATGGTGGCAGAACTGGAATCACAGGCAAACCGTGGCCTTGAGATCGGTAACAAAGGGCTTGACGAGTTAAAACAGCTTCAAGAGATGGCCCGTGAGGGTATGTTAGACATGTCCTTCACAGGTAAAATACCCACTGCCGAAGAAAGGATGTATGCAAAAGCAGGTGCTATCGATGCTATCATCCGTTCATGTGCTGAAGATCTTGATGCCACTTTTGTGACCGGCGATAAAGTACAGTATGATGTAGCAGTGGCAAAAGGTATGGATGTGGAATATCTTCCTCCGAGGAAGACTGAATTAATGCCTTTGCTCATTGAAGACTTTTTCACTGAGGACACCATGTCCGTCCATTTAAAGCATAAGGTCGCTCCAATGGCCAAACGCGGTTCCATCAAGAACATCGAGTTCGTGACAATAAGGGATACTCCTTGTAGTTCCCATGAGCTCAAACAAATAACAAGGGAATTGCTTGAGCGCGCAAGGGCAGATGATGAGTCTTTCATCGAGATGTCCCTTAAAGGCGCAACGGTCCTTCAGATACGTGATATGCGAATAGCCATAGCAAATCCTCCGTTCTCTGATGACGTTGAGATAACTGCAGTTCGTCCTGTTGCATCAGTAAGTCTTGATGAATATCGTCTTGGTGATGAGCTAAAGGAAAGAATTCTGGGACAACGTGGAATTCTTGTTTCAGGTCCACCAGGTGCTGGGAAATCCACCTTTGGTGCAGGTGTGGCCATATTCTTGCATGAGAACAACTATGTTGTCAAGACAATGGAATCCCCTAGGGACCTGCAGGTTCCAAATGAGATAACCCAGTATGCACCGCTTGAAGGAAGTATGGAAAATACAGCTGATGTGCTGTTGCTTGTCAGACCGGACTATACTATCTATGACGAGGTTCGCAAGACCCGCGACTTTGAGATATTTGCAGATATGAGGCTTGCAGGCGTGGGTATGATCGGTGTTGTGCATGCAAACCGTGCCATCGATGCTGTTCAAAGGCTCATTGGCAGGGTTGAGCTTGGTGTTATTCCGCAGGTGGTAGATACTGTTATTTTCATCGACAAAGGCGAGGTCGCTCAGGTACAGACCCTTGAGTTTACTGTAAAGGTCCCATCAGGAATGCTCGAAGCCGATCTTGCAAGACCTGTTATTGTGGTCTCCGATTTTGAGACATCTGCTCCTGAATTTGAGATATATACTTTCGGTGAACAGGTTGTAGTCATGCCGGTTTCGGACTCAGTTGCCCGTAAGCCTGTATGGGGTCTTGCAGAAGGTGAGATTGAAGATGTTGTGCAGCGATACGCCAAAGGTCCGGTCGATGTTGAGATGTTGTCGGATACAAGCGCTGTTGTAAAGGTCCTTGATAGTGAGATATCCAAGGTCATAGGCAAAGGCGGTGTGACCATCGATGAGATCGAGAAGATCGTCGGAGTTCATATCGATGTGCGTGAACTTGATGAGAAATCCCTTAAAAGAGGCAATAAGGACCGTTCTCCCGAAACATCTTATAGGCCTACCATCGAACACACGAAAAAACATGTTATACTGAACGTCCCGGAAATAGCTTCTCAGGATGTCGAGATCTATACAGGAGATGACTATCTTTTCACTGCAACGGTCGGTCGACATGGCGATGTCAAGGTCCGTAGCAATTCTGCCCTTGCAGAGGATATCATGGATGCAGTGGATGCCGGGGAACCGATTATTATTAAAGTAATATAATTAAAAAGAGTTTGAGGGGGATATCCCCTCATTTTCCTTATTTTTTGATATTAGGCTTTGATGATCTTTCCAAGGCCAAAGCTTATTACCAGAATGCCTATGGTACCCAGGCATATTGCAATTATCTCTCCGAGCTTGCCTTTACCTTCGATGGCATAATCCGGCATTGGTGAATCAATAGCAGCTTCAGCTTCTTCCAGTTCTGCAAATATGTCTTCGCTTATAACCTTTTCAGCTGCACTTTCCAATCCGTCAGGATCAGATGATGCAAGGAAAGGTGCGAGTATGGATATCATGATCGCTCGACTCAATCTTTTCTATGTTCTTGTCAGGTTAGTGGCGGTTCTGCCTTTCGGGTTCGGGCTGGCGGTATTTCAGCCTTTTATAAGACAGCCCTTCATTGAAACGTTTACTGTCTACCCGGTGTCCCTTCCGTTAGGATTGACCATCACTTATGAAGGGCTTGATTTTGGAATAACGCTGATGGCAAGGTTCCTTGTCTGCGTGACCTCTATCATTGTTCTTTCATCCACCATGAAAATGAACGATTTTGTAGTATCTGCGAGAAGACTTGGTGTTCCAAAGGAATTCGTCCTGCTTTTGACCATGATGGTGAGATATCTGTTCGTGTTCTGGAGCGTGCTCAAAAGGATACGTGTGGCACAACAGTCCCGCCTTTTCGATATCTGGAACAAGAACACTCCGAGGA